>JAEWWQ010000446.1 GCA_023458855.1 Bacillota bacterium | reverse complement strand
GAACGATTGTCTGGCAGCTGCTATAGCAGCTTTTACATCCGCCGGACTGCTTTCATGCACTTTCGCAAATACGGTACCATTTGCCGGATTTATGACATCAATTATTTTGCCGGATGTTCCTTCCGTCCAGACACCATCTATAAACATTCTATTATTCTCCATTCCTGTGCCCCTCCATTTTCATTTTTTACTGTTTCAGCTCTGTCCACATTTGATCATATATAGCAAGTGCATCACTGTTGATGTTGTCTACATATTCTCCGTTTTCCATAACCTCAGTCGGTACATTTTTTGCCGGATTGTCGATGTATTCACTGCCCATTGCTTCTACTGCTTTCACATTGGGATTGACATAAGGAAATTCTGCCATTACCTGCTTTGCAGTCTCTACTTTCAACATATAGTCAATGAATTGTATTGCCGCATCATAATTTTTTGCGCCCTTTGGAATACACCAGTTATCCATAAATGTATAAGCACCTTCCTTTGGATATACAATCTGAATATCACTATTTTCCTCCATTGCCAAAGCTATTTCAGCACTCCAGCAGAATGCAAGAGTACAGTCTCCTGATATCAATGCTGATTTCGGACTGTCACTATCATACAACTTAATAATATCTTTTAAAGTTAAGAGTTTTTCCTTGATGTCGACCAATTTGGTTTCATCCGTCTCATTCATGCTGTAACCCATGCTTCGTGCCGTCATTCCAATCACCGCACGATAATCGTCTAATACAACCATGGAATCTGTATATTTTTCATTGAATAAATCTGCATAAGAAGTAATTGGATCCGTTATTTTTGCAGTATTTACTGCAATTGCTCCTACACCACCCTGATAAGGAATGGAATATTGATTTTCAGGATCATAGGACTTATCTAAATATGCTTCTCCAATATTTGACAGATTTGTCAGTTTTGTTTTATCAATCTTTTCTAACATTCCCTGTTCAATCATTTGTTTTACCATATAATCACTTGGCTGAACAATATCAAATGCTCCCTCAGATTCTGATTTCACTTTTGCCAGCATATCTTCATTGGAAGAGAAGGTGGATACATTAACAGTAATTCCTGTTTCCTCTGTAAACTGATCAATAACGGTCTGTGGTACGTATTCTGTCCACACATAAAGATTCAGGGTGCCGGCACTGCTCTTTTTACTACTGCTTCCACATGCTGATAACGAAAGTACCATAACAAACATAACAAAAATAACTACTAGTTTTTTCATCATACTAAATTCCTTTCTCATCACTCTTTTTAAATGCTTTTGATTGTGACAGTGCAACGATAAGAATCGTACCTGACAGAATCAACGTTGACATTGCATTAACATCTGGCGAAACACCACTTTTAATACTTTCCATAACTTTTAACGGAAACGTCTTGGTCTGGCCGTTTACAAAGTAACTGATAATCACATCATCCATGGAAAGTGTAAATGCCAAAAGCGCTCCGCCTGCAATACCCGGCGCCAGGACCGGTAATGTAATATGAAAAAATGTCTTGATTCTGTTTGCCCCCAGATCCATGGATGCTTCTTCGATTGAGTTATCATACCCGCTCAATCTGGCTCTGATATTAAATATGACATAAGGAATGCTGAAAGTAACGTGAGCTATCACAAGTGTTACCATTCCTCTCGGGATACTTATTTTAGCAAATAACGTTAAAAGTGAGATTCCTAAGACAATCTCCGGAATGACAACCGGTATGTAAAGCAATGCATCAATGGCACTTTTTCCACGAAATTTATATTTGTACATTCCGACCGCTGCTATCGTGCCCACACATACCGATAACAATGTACTGATTATGGCTATCGTCAACGTATTTCCGAATGCCTGAAGAAGTGCATCGTTCTGGAATAATTTAAGATACCAGGAAAAGGTAAATCCTTTCCAGCTCATATAAGGTTTTGTAGTTGTAGCATTAAAAGAATTTACCACAATAACTGCTATCGGTAAAAATAAAAACAGATAAATCAGACAACAGTAAGCAATTCCCACTGCTCCCAGGAATTTCTTTTTTATTACTCTGTTCATTTCAACAACCTCCTTTTCTTATCTGAAACCCTACATTCCCAGGCTTTCCATATCTCCGCCACATTTCTGATATAATTTGACCAATAGTAAAGTAATGACTATTAGCACAATCGATAGTGCAGATCCCAACGGCCAGTTATTCCCGCTTTGAAACTGTCTCTCAATCAGGTTTCCAATTACATCGGTATTTCCGCCGCCAAGAATATCGGATACAAAGAAAAGACCTAAAGTAGGAATAAATACCATGATCGAACCTGAAAATATCCCGCCCGCAGTAAGCGGCAGAATTACTTTAAAAAAGGTCGTGAACCCTCTGGCTCCTAAATCTGACGAGGCCTCCAACAGATTTTTATCCAATTTTTCAATTACGGTGTACAAAGGCAGCACCATAAAAGGAAACAAGCAGTACACCATACCGAGAACAGTAGCGGATACATTAAATAATAGTTCCAACGGTTCCCTGATCAGATGTAATCTCTGCAGAATACTATTCAGTAGTCCGTTTGTTCCTAAAAATGTCCGCCATCCATAAATTCTTATCAGTGAGTTCGTCCAAAATGGAATGATGACCAGCATATATAAGAATACTTTTCTCTTATTGTTTGTTCTTGCTATCAGAAAGGCAAATGGATACGCCAGCAAAATACAGATTACCGTGGTACATAATGCAATTACTATGGACTGTCCATATATCTTCATATAGTTGACATCCAATAAACGTTTATAATTTTCTATACTAAATTGCAGAACCACATTATAATATTGGTCTGTACTGCAAAAACTCATGACCAGAACATAGAAAAGAGGAATTGCAATAAAAAATACCAGCCACAAGGCTACAGGTCCGACCATGACAACTGCCGGAATTAAATTTGATTTTATTTTGTGTTTCATAGTAATTCTCCCTTCTTGCCACAGGCAGCACAAATAATCAGAGAGAAGAAGACTCTTTAGAGGCTTCTTCCAGTGTGAAACTTAGTATTTCTTAGAAGCAGTCTTTTCGCTTCTTTAGAAATTCTTTTCACACTCTCTCCCCTAACAGAATTGAATGTTTTCAACACTTTGATAAAATGTATGATCAGCAGTATGTATCAGTTTTGCATCCTCTGCTTCCCAGTAAGGATAGATAATTCCTTCTTTCGGAAGCATCTGCCCTGCCAGACGTTCTATCTTGATTTCATTTCCATTTGACAGAACCGCAATGGTCTTCAGCACAGACCCCACATATACTTGTTCCTTTACTTTTGCCTCCAGGGTAAACCCTTCTATTGGTGCAATGGCATATTGCATTCTTTCCGGCCTGACAGAGACCGCAATCATCTCATTTTTTGCAAAACCTTCTCCGTTTCCGACAATTTGACCGGACTCAATTGTGACACGAAGCTGATCTTTTTTGATATCGCTTACATACCCCTCAAATAAATTGGTCTCTCCAATAAATGTTGCGACAAATTTTGTCTGAGGCTTCTCGTAAATATTTACCGGCGTATCCAGCTGCTCCAGTATTCCTTCGTGCATAACTGCAATACGGTCACTCATGGAAAGTGCCTCCTCCTGATCATGCGTCACATAAATAAATGTAATATTTAATTTTTTCTGTAATCTTTTCAATTCTATCTGCATTTGTTTTCTCAATTTTAAATCCAAAGCTCCGAGGGGTTCATCCAAGAGCAGGACTTTGGGTTGGTTAATGACAGCTCTTGCTATTGCTACGCGCTGCTTTTGTCCTCCTGACAATTGTGAGGGATATCGCTTTTCAAATCCTTCCAGCTGGACCAGTTCCAGCATCTCCTGCACTCTTTTTGCTATTTCTTTCTTAGGTATCTTTTGAACCTTAAGTCCGTAAGCAATATTATCAAATACTATCATATGCGGGAAAAGCGCATAACTTTGAAATACGGTATTGACCTTTCTCTCAAACGGTTCTTTACCGGCAATATCTTCTCCTTCAATCAGGATAGAACCGCTGCTCAATTCTTCAAAACCGGCAATCATTCTAAGAGATGTTGTCTTTCCACATCCTGAGGATCCGAGGAGTGTCAAAAACTCACCTTCATATACAGTCAGATTCAGATTTGTTACAACTTGATTGGATCCGTATGACTTATTCACATCCTTCATTTCTACAATTGCTTTTTTCAATAGTCTCACCTCTCTATCAATTTAAAGGGATTACAATCCTCTTTCCCCTCTTTCTCCGGTTCGGATCCGAACAACATCCTCTATGTTCCTAATAAATATTTTTCCATCACCCACATGACCGGTAGCAACCTTCTCCCTGATTTCCGTTATGATCTTCTCGACCATGTCGTCTGACACGACAACTTCCACTCTTATCTTGGGTAACAGATTAATATTAGTTTTAAATCCTTTGATTTCATTTACTCCATCCTCTACCATACCCTTTTGTGCACCACATCCCATGGCGCTCATGATTGTCATACCACCACAATTCACACTGTCCAAAATATTCTTTACAATCTCCAATTTTTCAGGCTTAATCGTCATTACTAATTCCTTCATACCGTTCCTCCTTTTTTTAACTAAAGATTCTTTTTCAATTTATAGGATGAATTTTCCTATAAATTAAAAAAAGCAACTGGACACACCTGTCCGGTTGCTCCGTTGCTATATGGGTTACTATACCCCCTGTTATTTGGGATTACAATTGCCTGATAGTAGTATTTTTATACTTATTTTTAAGTATTTTTTCTTAATTTTACTCTTTTTCTCTAACCAATTTAAACAATTGTACGCGGTTATTAATTCCTAATTTTCGATAAATATTTAAAATATGTTTTTTTACTGTATTCAGACTGATTGTCAGTTCTTCACCAATACTCTCACTCTCTACCCCTTTCATTAAAAGCCTCAGCACCATCTCCTCACGTTTTGTCAGACTATATTGTTCCACTGCCTCCAGAATGGAAAGTTTGTTCATTACCGGTTTCTCATTTTCCCTGTTCTGATACAGGCAAAATGCCAGATGCTCCTTCAGCATATCCAGCAGAAACACGTCCGCGTAACTGAAATCATCTTTTCCTATCGTTCTGTATAAAGTAATCACACCAAGAAATATTTTTTCTTTTGCAATAATCATCTGTAAAGCATAGTGCCAGTTATTCGGATAGTATACCTTCCTATAATATTCTGTTTGCTTTCTTTTATCATCTGAGATAATATCTGTCTCACGATATACCATGCTTTTTCCCGAATACATAATCCCTCTGCTGTAATCCAGGAGATCATACTGGGACGCTGTATCACCGTCGCAATTATAGAAAATAGGCTTTTCCAAACCCTGCGTACCATCTTTTCTTGCAAGGAAAAAATCAGCACTGTCAAAATCTACCATCAGCTTCAGCTGTTCCAACAGGTTCATTCTCATCTGGTCCAGATTCCCGGTCGTATAAATCTTATATATAATATTGTTCAATACGAGCCAGTCACTTGTTTCCATCGGATTCATAGTCACACCTCCTAAACTTTCACACACAAATCAGTAATTTGTAATTTCATATGCTGCATAAGCATGATCAACATGATAACCCAGTTTTTCGGCCAGCGATACCGATGCAGGATTCTGCGCATCCCAGCTCGGATACAATCCTCTTTTCAGACATTCTAAAATCAACTTTGCGCCACAGGAAAGTGCAAGTCCTTTACGCCTGTGTTCCTCTTTTGTATCAATCTCTATTTCTATTCCCTGCCGATATACTGTATAGGAAGATGCACCTGCTGCTATCTCATCTTTGTAAAGGGCAACTACACCAATACCTCTTTTTGCATAATCTTCATAGTCTGAAAACTGGCTGCATAAATCCTTCGACCATCTCTCCGCCAATGCCATCCCGAACAGTTTCTCATCAATTAGCTTTAACTGATACTCTTCATCAATATTTTCAACAATAGCAGTTAAATATGCGATATCAAAAATATCCGGTTCTTTTTTAACTGCATAACGGGTCACCGCTCTCGCTCTCTCTCCATAAATACGTTCTATTTCTGCAGCCCATGCCGCATTCTGCGGAACCATTATGATAAAATCCTGTGCAAGACCTGCTGGCTTATGTGCTGCCAGATCACAATTAATCTCTCCCGCGTAAAAACAAAAGTCTGCTATCACAATCTGTGCCGACTCAGGATGCTCAGCACTATCCGCCCATGCATTTCCCATGCACCCCTGCAGACACGACCATATTAGTGTCTCATTCCAATCCTTAAAAAGCGGAGCAATTTTATTTTGATTTTCCTTCTCAATATAACATACCATAATTTTCCTCTTAGAATTCTTTTTTTATAGTATATCATAACTTTCTATTATCTTCATAAATTGCCAGAATAATTTTCCACCGTAAAAAAGCATGACAAATCCACACAGGACATTGATGCCTCTTAAGATTCGTTCTGGAAATCGATTTTGCAGGCAGGACAGGATTCCTGTAAGGGAGAGGAACCAGATTACAGATGCTGTTATGACACCAATCAAAAAAAATAGAGAACTGTCTGCCGGCAATGTTACCCTGAATGCCCCAAGCAGCATCGTTCCGTCCAATACTGCCTGTGGATTGCACCATGATACAATGCATGCGGACAACACAACCTTTTTCCATGGTAAATGCATATCCATTCTGGTTTCATAATCTGCCTTCTGCTTCAGCAACGCATAGCCCATATAGATTACAATAATGCTTCCCACAAGCAAGATGATCGTCTCGCTCCATGGAACTAACTGCATGAATGTACCCACACCAAAAAAGCAGGCAAACGATAATGTTACATCAAAAAAAATAACAATTAATGCTGTTGCGATTGCACGGCGTCTGCTCTGCGTAAGCGCCGTATTAATCACAAATAAATTCTGCATACCGATCGGAGCCACATATGCCAGCCCCATCATCAGCCCCTGTATATAAATATTCACACTGCTCCCTTCTGCCGCTGCAAGCGGCACAAATAATCATGGAGAAGAAGACTCATAAGAGGCTTCTTCCTGTGTGAAACTTAGTATTTCTTAAAAGCAGTTCTTTCGCTTTTATTAGAAATTCTTTTCACACTGCTCCCTTCTGCCGCTACAAGCGGCTCTATCAATTTATCGCGCGATATGATATATATTAATTAATCATAAATAATACTACACCATCCAAGTTAGATAAATTGCCCCAACCAAATTAGGAGACGATATGATAGAAATTAACTGGAGACCTGATCGCTATATAAAAGAATCGATTCATATGCAGATTGTAAATTATATCTTGCAAAATATTATAAGCTGCACCTGGAAGGCTGGGGAACAGCTTCCATCCCAAAGAAAATTAGCTGAGCTTTTCCATGTAAACCGCAGTACTATTGTAACCGCCATGGACGAGCTTGCTTCAATTGGTATGATTCAGACTATGTATGGCGGAGGAACCGTTATCAGTGGCAATGCATGGTCCGTCATGTTATCGCATAAACAGACCAATTGGGAACATTATGTAAACACCGGAACTTTTCGCAGAAATTTGCCGGAAATACAGAAAATCAATCAATATGAATATATGCCTGACATAATTCGCCTTGGAACAGGGGAACCCGCTCCTGAATTATTTCCAAGAATATTATGGCAGCAGGCATTAAATACGGTTGCCGCCAATATGCAGTCAATGAACTATCTGGAACCGAAAGGGTTGTATGAATTACGCTCTGAAATTGCTGCCAGATTATCAAAAAAAGGAATCCATACCATTCCGGAAAATATCTTAATTACCTCCGGATCATTACAGGCTCTACAGCTAATCTCGGTTGGCATGATGCCGAAAGGTTCCAAAGTCTTTACGGAAGCACCGACCTACCTGAAATCTTTACAGCTCTTTCCCTCTGCCGGAATGATTCTTCAGGGAATACCCATGGACGAAGAAGGCATCCAGTATTGGTTTCTTCCGACAAAGGAAATTGGTAGATCCATTCTATATACAATACCGACCAATCATAATCCAACCGGTGTCACTATGAGCGTAAAGAGACGTAATGAGCTGTTGCAGTATTGTGCGAAACATCAGATTCCAATTGTAGAAGACAGTGCTTATGATGATCTGTGGATGGAGGAGGTTCCACCCCCGCCATTAAAAGCACTTGATACCAGCACGATGAATCAGCAGGCCGATTCGCCTGACACGAATAACAACGTGGTATACCTCGGTACGATATCGAAAACACTGGCTCCGGGCCTCCGGATCGGCTGGATGGTCGGTCCCTCTATGCTGATTGATCGTCTAAGTGATATCAAGATGCAGATGGACTATGGCGCAAGCTCCCTGGCCCAATGGGTTCTTCTTGAAATGTTTCGCAGCGGCAGCTATGACTTACATCTTAACAGCTTACGAAAAGAACTTTTAAGGCGTCGTGATGCTGCTTTGCATGCTCTGGATGTCTGCTTCAGTGAATTAGCTGATTGGAGTATTCCGCAGGGCGGCTTCTATATCTGGTTACGATTACGTGGGAATATCTCCATAGATTCCTTATTTAAAAAGGCCCTGGAAGCAAATATTCTGGTGAACCCCGGAAATGTATATGATTTCAAATCCAATCATGCCATACGGCTGTCCTTCGCTTACGTAGACAGCAATACTTTTGAAACGGCGATTAAAAAACTTGCGCATATCGCAATTTCGCTCCAAAAATAAATCCTAACATTCATTTACAATAACTATAGTTCCTATTGGAAAAGCTTTACGAAAGACAAAACGAATAAACGGTCCTGCAACAATTAACTGCAACGGCAGCGCCATGATAAAATTCCATGGTATATTAGTAATCCATACTGTAATTGTCATGGAAGAGATCCCAACTGCCTCTATGGCGCCATACATCGACATGATAATAACCATTCCACATACCATTGCGGTAGAAACTGCAAAAATCTTCTTCCAGGGTGCTGATTCAAATCCGACAGCACTGAACGCAATTTTCTTTGCTGGTCCCGACACCAGAAACCAATCGCACAGCATCGCAAAGAGATAGGCAACCGGAAAACCGATCCATGCTTCTCTAACGCTTTTCCATGAAAAACCCTGTATTCTTGATACATTGTACACACTCATGATAAATACCATAAAACCACACATTAACATGGTATAAATCAAACTTTCCTTCTTATTTACTGGCATATTTTTTCTCCTTTTTCTTCTCCCAAATGCACAAAAAAGAGACAGTACACCCAATTCATAACTTTCGCTACAATTGAGGACTACTGTCTCACTATCATCACTACCATTTTCATTTAGGATTATTTAATTATTTTATCAGAAGTGATTTTATCACAGATATCAGATTTTGGTAACCCCCATTTTTTTATCTGTTAAAAATAGTCTCCAGACAGTCATTCTCCACTGCATTCTTTAGTGTAACCGCAAAGTCCTCCATGTCAGCAGCAAGATAAAGAAACAGTGCTTCGTCATCCTGATATCCTCGTCTGACAAAAGCTCGTAGCAACTGCAATAATTTTTCTTTGATTTCTTCCTTTGTTCTGTCTGTAACAAATATTTGTATTTCTTCATAGTCGGCCTCTGAAAATCCATACTCTGTTATTTTCTTTCCAGAAATCATACAGCCCATTACATTACGCAATACGATATTGCAGATATTGCAATAGAGCCTCTCATATTCATGATGGTATGCTGCTAACACTTCCTGTACATAGTCATCCGGGAATTGGTCAAAAAATACCTGCTCCAACTTAACATAGGTAAGATATTGATATATTGCATCTACTCCGCATGCAGGCTCCACTGGCACCAATGTCGGATAATCCAAAGTCAGAATATGATCCTGCGGCTTAAATCTCGCGTCGTAATATTTAAAAAATCCAGGCATCCCCTTTACGACCGTATCATAATAATTCTGATTTCCATAAGCACGGAAGTCAATAATCAGATGCTCAAACAATTTCTTTGTCTGCTCTACTTTTTGGAGAACAAGTCCATACCCCGATTGATATATTTCTTTTACATCAGGTTTTTGATTTACTGCAAGAATCTCCGCCCCCCTAACGGATGAGCGCTCCTCTTCATGAATACAATATAAGACCGCTCCCATTAATTGCTGCGCCTTCGCATACGAGATAGAAGAACTCTCTTTGCTTGTATACTTCTCTGTCAGTTCAGCAACAATAGGGATGAGCTGGCTCATCCCTATCCCATCTCCGATATTAGTCATCCTCTTCCTCATACTTTCCCAAAAAACCATGGGTCTTTTCTCTGATTTCTCTGGCAAACGCTTCCAGTGCAGTATCTTCAAGATGTTCCAGCGAACCCTCACAAACTCCTTCAAATGCTTCCTTCATATAAGAAATCAGTTCATCATCAGAAAGCTCATCCATCGATTCATTCTTATACAAATAGAAAATATCCTGTAAGGTCGCAATTGTTTCTACATAATTATCCTGATAGATATAAGGGGAATCACAGAATGCAAAAATAAGCTTCGGCAGGATGCCCTCTCCAAATTCAATCCGCTCCTCTTCCTTCAGACTTCGTTTTCGCTCTTCCACCAATACCAACGCTTCCTTTTCCGATAACTGCAGTCCGAACTTCTGCGTATACTGGTTACATGCAATCACCTTCTCCAGCTCAAGTTTATTTTGATTCATCAGCTGCAATAAAAAATCATCCTCCATAAAATATTCCACCTTTCACACTCTATTCTTTCTTGGTAATTTCTGATTCTACGCCATTACTATTCAGCCTTACGGCTTCATAGCAACACATTATGCACAGAAATGATACATTGTATCATTTCGCGCATAAAAAACTCGGATTTTCTGTGACCTTCGCTCACAAAAAACTCTCGCGGTATCTAAGACTGTACTGTAACTCTACGCCTATCTCAATAGCATTACAATACTTGAAAAATAAGTGATTTTGTGGTATTATATTAGTGTAAAAACAGCAAACAAGTTTGCTGTTTTTACACTACATTAGCTGACACAATATTATACAAATTCCCAAAAGTATTTTGGCATGATTTCATCTGTAAATTCGACTACTTCTTCTGAAGATTCTTTTTCCCATAAGTTCATCTTTACATATGAATATTGTTGTGGTGAACCAAAACACACGTAAAGTTCTGATGTCGTCACGTCATATATCATGGATCGCAGAGTTCCAAAGTAACAGGTATAGGCATGACAGGACAATCCATTTGGCAATGGATCGGTCAATATTTGCTGCAATCCGTCTTTGGATATCTTATTTTCACTGGTACTGATCTCATTCATGAACACTTCTCTTGCATGCGAAAAATACCGTTTTGCAGGATACAGTTTCCGATGCCCCTTTTCCATAAAATGATTAAATCCATACGTAAACGGGGTCGCTTTCACCTCAATGATATCAGCTTTTCCGTCTTCGGTAAGTATCTCTGCTTTCATAATATTGCCTGATACATCTCCGATCATAATATTCGCATTAGTACAGATTGGAAGTGTTCTCATCCTGGCAATTGCCTCGTCTGTTGTGGCACAGGTATCCAATAAGATTCTTACAACAAAAGGAAAAGAAAATCCGTCTGCCTTACCTGCAGATGGCTCTGCAAAATCAAGACACGTAATCGCTACGCACAATCCCTTCTCATTGATTCCATCAAATCTTCCTACCTGATAAAATGAAAATCCCATATGTGCATAGCTTCCTTCTGCTCTTTGAATTGCAAAAGCATACTCATCCTCATAACCATATTCATAGCTTTGTCCGATATAGGCATGCCCATCTGTAGTCTTATCTGCTGCAATTCCTATGACAGAACAGGCACAAGGTAAGCGGTTGGCATATCCATTCAGAACATTACCTAATTCCCGCAATGCAATCCCCAATCCATCTGCCAGTCCTCTGATTTCTTCCCCCAGTCCTGAGCTGTACTTTTCAAAAAGAGCGCACTTTGCTTCTGCTTCTTCTTCCGTCAGTTCTGCAACTCCTTCCGGCATTGTCATCAGCCATGACTTTAAAAGCGGACTATGCGCTGCAATATGTTCTCCCCTTTTCTTTCCAATATCGTAGTGCTTTCCTTCTAATACTATTTTGTAATAAGTAGCTTTCTGACTCATTCACTATTACTCCCTTCTATTTGATCTATCTATAGTTTATGGGAGATTACAATTTTAATCTTGTCTTTTTCTGCTCCGATTTGTCAGATGAATTGTTACGCTTCATTTCTCTGCTTCTCTTTTACGGGAATCCATATTTCGCTTACATAGTCATTGCTTTTTGTGTCACCTTCGGTATAATATTCAAGATCATAATCCATCAGTAATTCATATTTGGATTGCGGCAGCCATTCGGAATAGACTCTTTTCCACATATTCTGAATTGTTTCAGGCATAGGACCTTTACAGGTAAAAATTGCCCATGTATAAGAAGGTATTTGCAACACTTCAAATTCCTCCGGCACTTTCTGGACATTCTCCCTAAAATCTCCGATGCCATATCTCCATCTGGATGCATAGTTCATTTCTTCCGCACAGATTCCAAGTGCTCCGCAGGCAACATTATGTAAACCTTTATCAAAATAGTATTTCCAGAATGCAGGTATTTCCGTACGAAAAGTTTCTCCTTCAAACACTCTTGTTAGTGCTACTACTTCAAAAGCCTCTTTTTCTACAATCCGATAATCAATACAGCTTCCCCCTTCCAGCGATATCTTAATGGAAAGTCTGTTGAATGATTTTAACGTAACCCCCTGCCTTTTCGCATTTACCGGACTGATACCATGAAAACGGGTAAATGCTTTTGTAAAGCTTTCCGGTGTCTCATAGCCGTACTTATAAGCAATATCAATAACTTTTAAATTACTGGACAGTAGTTCATGTCCGGCAAGAGAAAGACGTCTATTGCGAATATATTCACTGATGCCCATTCCTGTCAATGCCTGAAATGTCCGTTGAAAATGAAAACTGGATAAATAAACATGCGCTGCAATCTGCTCACATGGCAGATTTGTTAATAAATTTTCTTCCATATATTCAATTGCTTCGTTAATTGCTGTGACCCATTCCATTTTATAACACCCCGAATTTTTCCATTGCTCTTATCAACTCAGCTTCCCTGCCTTCTCCAAATGTGTTTCCAAGAAATACAGCAGGTTTATTTTTTCCATGAAAGTCACTTCCCATAGTTTCCATGATGCCTAAACTTTTTGCAAGTTCATGATAATACTGCCTGTCATCACTTGTATGATAGCTGCTATAGCTTTCAATTCCAACAATCCCCTGCTGCACCATAGTAGTAATTACTTTTTCATCTCTTCCGACCGTATTTGCAGGATGTGCAATGACTGCAATTCCACCTGTTTCTTTAATTAATGTAACAGCTTCTGTAAAGCTCATATATCGTATCGGTAAGAATGCAGGCTTCCCTTGTGCACAATAATCCCAGAAGAAGTTCACATAAGGGTTGTCACTTCTGTTACCTCCGGTCCGATAAGCTGCAAG
>JAEWWQ010000445.1 GCA_023458855.1 Bacillota bacterium | reverse complement strand
CCTAAGAAAAACTAACCTATAAAAAAGACAGGGATTATCATGTATGATAAATTAATGAAACATATGGCGATTAGCAGCGTGATTTTTTTTGTGATTGCGATGGGGGTAATGCTATATGCCGCTTTTTATTTAAAAGTTGAGGAAGCGGAACCACTTGCTGCCCGGCAGGAAACAGAAACGGAGAAGGAAAAAGATACAAAGGAACTTGCCATTGCACCCGATGAGAATGAGAAGGAATATCTATGTATTCCTTTATCAGCAGATATCACAGAGGAACACCTGATTCTGGAGGCAAATTATGTGGAACAGCAGCTGTACATTACAATTGATGGGCTTGGAGAAGGTTTCTATGAAAATAACAGAATTACAGGAAACAGCAATTATATAGATAAGATTCTGTGCAGCTATCATAAGGGGAAGACAAAATTACAATTGCAATTGTCAGGCTTGTATGAACATAATGCATTTTGTAAAAATAATATATTATATTTAGAATTCAGTCCTCCGAGAGAGCAATACGATAAAATTGTTGTAGTGGATGCAGATAATGCACATGGAGATATTCCGCTTTCAATTGTAAAAAGTCTAAAAGAAAAATTAGATCAGACAGATATAAAAGTGTATTATACAAGGCTTGATGCAAGTAATCCGTCAAAGGAGAAACGTGTGGCGCTGGCGAACCTGTCAAAAGCAGATATGTTTATTAGCATTCGTGTCAATAACGAAACGGAAGATCCGGCGGAGCATGGAATACAGACAGTTTACAATGCAAGCTTTTTTATTCCGCTGTTAAGCAGTGTTGATCTGGCAGACATTATGGAAAAAAATGTATGTAAAGAAACGGGAAGCGCAGCCAGAGGTCTAGTGCCTGCAGATGCAAACCGGATTCTTGTTAATGATGCATCGGTACCTGTCTCGGTTATTGAGGCAGGATATCTGTCAAATAAACAGGAAAAGGAGCTTCTGGAGGACAAAAGCTATGTAGATAAGATTGCAGAAGGTATCTATAATGGGATTATGGATGCATACAGTGTCTTAAATATGCAGGAATGATAAAATCAGGCAGGAAAAAATGAGTAGAAGAATAGTATTTGCAACGGGTAATGAAGGAAAAATGAAAGAAATACGCATGATTCTGGCGGACATGGATGTTGAGGTACTGTCCCTGAAGCAGGCAGGAATTGAAGTAAATATTGAAGAAAATGGGAAGACATTCGAGGAGAATGCGGTACTGAAGGCAAAAACGGTATCAGAGATCTGCGGAGAAATTGTATTGGCTGATGACTCAGGGCTTGAAATAGATTTCTTAAATAAGGAGCCGGGGATATATTCAGCCAGGTACATGGGAGAGGACACATCTTATAAAATCAAAAATGCAAATCTGATCGAACGTTTAAAGGGGGTTCCGACCGAACAGAGAACCGCCAGATTTGTATGCGCAATCGCTGCGGTGTTTCCGAGTGGTGATATCCTTACAACGGAGGCTTCCCTGGAAGGATGTATTGGTTATGAAGAAAAAGGAATGAACGGGTTTGGGTACGATCCCATTTTCTATATACCGGAATATGGCTGTACGGCTGCGGAACTCACAATGGAGCAGAAAAACGAGACCAGTCACAGAGGAAAGGCATTAGAACAAATGAAAAAAATGCTGATCAACAGAATTTAGGTTTTTTCGCAGAATGTCTAGAATACATGGAGCAGATATCAAAATATGAAAATACTGATTGTGAGCGATACTCATAGAAGAAATGAAAATTACCTTACGATTGTGGAGCGTGAAAAGCCGGTTGACATGGTGATTCATTGCGGAGATGCAGAAGGAAGCGAATATATTATTTATGAAGCAGCAGAATGTCCGGTAGAAATAGTGCTTGGAAATAATGATTTTTTTTCCGAGTTAGAGAAAGAGCGGGAGTTCGAAGTCGCAAATTATAAAGTATGGCTGACTCATGGACATAATTATTATGTGTCTATGGGGAATGAGACAATTAAGGAGGAAGCCAGGAGCCGGGGAGTTGATATTGTAATTTATGGACATACGCACCGCCCGGTGGTTGATATAGAAGAAGATATCATCGCAATTAATCCGGGCAGCCTTACATATCCGAGGCAGGAAGGAAAGAAACCGTCTTACATTATTATGGAAATTAAGGAACAGGATAAGGCAGTTTTTTCGATTAAATATTTGTAAAAATATCCGTTTTCAATATAAAGTGTGGTGTTTCCCAAAAAAATAAAAAAAGTTTTTAAAACGTGTTGACATTGTAGAAACCATATTATATAATATGTCTTGCGTTGTGACAAAAACGAGCAGGTAAATGTTACAAATCAGTCATAACGGGGTGTGGCTCAGCTTGGCTAGAGCGCCTGGTTTGGGACCAGGAGGTCGCAGGTTCGAATCCTGTCACCCCGATTTTTTAACCTCAAAAATTAGTAACCTTGATGCTGTCAGGGTAAATATGCGGGTGTAGTTCAATGGTAGAACACTAGCCTTCCAAGCTAGATACGTGGGTTCGATTCCCATCACCCGCTTATGTGTTTGTAGCTCAGTTGGATAGAGCAACGGCCTTCTAAGCCGTGGGTCGGGGGTTCGAATCCCTTCAAGCACATTTATATATTGGACTGCTCAGTCAATGTGGGAGCCGTATATATACATGGTGGGTATAGCGTAGCCGGTTATCGCGTCGGATTGTGGTTCCGAAGGTCCAGGGTTCGAATCCCTGTACCCACCCTCAGTAATAATCTTAGGGCTATCGCCAAGCGGTAAGGCACAGCACTTTGACTGCTGCATTCGCAAGTTCGAATCTTGCTAGCCCTGCTTAATGTACTGATACTATGATCTTGGGATATTAGCTCAGTTGGTAGAGCACTTGACTTTTAATCAAGTTGTCCGGGGTTCGAATCCCCGATGTCTCACTTAAAAAAAAATTAGAAGGATTCGAACCCTGTTCGATATCCCCGATGTCTCACTTAAAAAAAATTAGAAGGATTCGAACCCTGTTCGATATCCCCGATGTCTCACTTTTAAAAATGAATAAGCGTTTTGGAAAACGAATCACGTGGATTCGTTTTTTTTTCGCTACTTATGGAAGGTTTACCCTATATAAGAAAAGACACGAAAGACTATTGAAGAAAGTAAAAGGAGAAAAAATGAGTCAAAAATTAAACGTCCGACAGGAAAATAAAATGGGTGTCATGCCCGTCAACAGATTATTGATTTCTATGTCATTGCCAATGATGATTTCCATGCTGGTTCAGGCACTCTATAATATTGTAGACAGCATCTTCGTTGCGAAGGTGAGTGAGGGCGCTTTGACAGCTGTTTCCCTGGCATTTCCGATTCAGATGCTGGCTATTTCGGTTGGTTCCGGAACTGGTGTTGGGGTGAATGCTGTCTTATCAAGAGCTCTTGGTGAAAAGGAATTTGAAAAGGCAAACAGAGCCTCAGATAATGCCGTGTTTTTAACGATATTAAGTTATCTGGTATTTTTGGTGATTGGGCTTTTTGGGACTACTGCGTACTTTAAGGCACAAACAAATGATGCCGAGATTCTGAATGCAGGGATCAGTTACCTATCTATCTGCATGGTTTTTTCCTTTGGTTTATTTGCCCAGATGACATTTGAACGATTGCTGCAGTCTACAGGAAAGACAATTTATACTATGATAACGCAGGGGACGGGAGCTATTATTAATATTATATTAGATCCCATTATGATTTTTGGGTTATTTGGATTCCCCAAAATGGGAGCAGCAGGAGCAGCGCTTGCAACTGTCACAGGACAGATAGTTGCCGGAATCATGGCAATTATTATTAATTCTAAAAAAAATCATGAGATACATATTAATATGAAGGGATTCAGACCTGACAAGCAGATCATAAGCCGTATTTATGCAGTTGGCGTACCGTCTATAATTATGCAGTCAATAGGTTCGGTAACCACTTATGGCATGAACAGGATCCTGATTGAATTCACATCAACAGCGGCAGCGGTATTTGGAGTTTATTATAAGCTGCAAAGTTTCTTCTTCATGCCGCTCTTTGGAATGAATAACGGGCTGGTACCAATTATTGCGTATAATTATGGGGCCGCTAAGAAAGACAGGGTAGTGAAGGCCATCAAACTGAGCATCTTGTATGCATTGCTGATTATGTTTGCGGGGATTGCCATTTTCCAGAGTATTCCGTCAGTATTGTTAAGATTTTTCAATGCGTCAGAAATGATGCTGGAAATTGGAATTCCTGCATTGCGAATCATTAGCATTAGCTTCTTATTTGCAGGCTTCTGCATTGTCTGCTCCTCTGTATTTCAGGCACTGGGAAATGGTATCTATAGTATGCTCGTATCGATTGCGAGACAATTAGTGGTGTTATTGCCAACAGCATACCTGCTGGCCAGATTCGGAGGTTTACATCTGGTGTGGTGGTCATTTCCGATTGCTGAAATCATGTCATTGTCTTTAAGCAGTATATTCCTATATAATATCTACCATAAAGTCATTAAGTATATAGGAAAATAAGATTGTAATTTGAAACTCTGAATATGACTTGACAAGTAATGAAACCAAAGGTTATAATATCATTCGTGGCTGGACAATACCACACGCGGATATGGCGGAACTGGCAGACGCGCTAGACTTAGGATCTAGTGGGAGACCGTGCAGGTTCGATTCCTGTTATCCGCATACTATAAAGTTTCGGGGACGAATGATAAATCCCCGGAGCTTTTTCTGTTTTATGCGGATAGTGAAGAGAGATCAGATAATAAAAAAGCAAAAGCTATATCATTTTAATTCTTTAAATAGTATAATTGCATCAGGAGTTAATAAGAGAGGGTTTTTATATGAATAATGAAAATAGAATTGCAGTTTTGATTGACGCTGAGAATGTATCAAGTAAATATATTAAGCTGATCATGGATGAGGTAAGTGACTATGGAATTGCCACTTACAAAAGACTATATGGTGACTTTACGCTGCCAAGCGTACAATCCTGGATCGGTAAACTTCAGGAGTATGCAATAACGCCGGTGTTTCAGTTTAATTATACACAAGGGAAAAATGCATCTGATTCTGCACTGATTATTGATGCAATGGATATTCTGTATTCTGAAAACGTAAATGGATTCTGTCTGGTCACTTCAGATAGTGATTTTACAAAATTAGCAGTACGGTTAAGAGAAGCAGGCATGACCATTATCGGTATGGGGGAAAGGAAGACGCCCAATTCATTAGTATCGGCGTGTGAAGCTTTTAAATTTTTGGATGTGCTGTATAAAGAGGATGAAGCGGTTCAGAAGAAAAAGGTTGAGGCAGATAAAGAAAAGAATGCAGAAGAAATATTGGAAACGGAAATAGAAGTGAGTAATATTCCCAGCAGGGATGATATAGAAAAGGAGATTCTGTCTATTATAGAATCCAAGGCAGGAGATGACGGATGGACAAACCTGTCTGAGGTCGGAACGAATCTTACCAAGAGAGTCCCGGGGTTTGATCCAAGAAATTATAAATGTCAGAAACTGAAACAGTTAATAGAATCGTTTGAATCAGTGGAAACAAAGTCCGTAAAAAATCCACATAATAATATTTTAAAAATTGTGTATGTTAAAGTAAGATAGACCCTCCGGGGGATGCGCACGAATGTATAAGGAATAAGTTACTAAAGTGACTACATTCGGCGCAACAAATAAGCTTTGTTCTTTTTATGACATTTCATCATAAGAAGATAGCTCAGATACAATTGCAGACATATCCTGTTTGCTTTTGGCATCTCTTGCACGATTTAAAATTTCTTCCTTTCTGGCTTCTGTCATTTGAGAAAAATTATTCATTGCACTTAAGTTCTGGGAAAGTGCCATTCCGAATCCTAACGGTATTGCTTGATCATTAAAAAAACTCATAGTGAACGCCCATCTGCCTGTTTTGAAGGTCTTTAAAGAATTTAAAGGTTACTGCATTTTTCAATAAATAGCATATCCAGCAATCTGAAAACAATTCATGTATTTATTTTGATTGGGTATATTATTTAAGGAATAAAATCTGTAGACAGGATAATAGTAAATGGGAAATGTTATCGATTATGTAAATGAATTTGGAGAATATTCTTTTTTGGACAGGCCATTTCAAACAGTGGATAGTCTTGTGCTTGCAGTACTATCCTATCTGAAATATGATGATTTTCTGCCTTCGTCCGGAATACTGAAAAAAAGAATGAGTCTGAAGCAGATTATTGGTAAAAAAGAAAAAGAGAAATTATTTTCAGGGCTGCTTGATATTCCAAGTTACAGGACTTTGCTCTTGGCAGTTTCGAATAGCAGGCGGTTTGGAAGGATCGAATTAGGATATTATGTTAACCAGTTGGACGAGAAAAAAGAATCGCAGTTTGCGGCACTTGTGTTTTTCCTGGAAAATGAGATACCCTTTGTCGCATTTCGGGGAACGGATGAGACTCTGATAGGATGGAAAGAAGACTTTAATATGGCTTTTTTAAGTCCGGTACCCGCGCAGGAGAAAGCATTAAGATATCTGAGAAGGGTCGCCAGAAGATTACATGGTGAATTTTATGTAGGCGGACATTCGAAAGGTGGAAACTTAGCTGTTTTCGCGAGCGTGATGATAAGGGCAGACACGCAGAAGAAAATTCGTAAAATATATAGTCTGGAAGGCCCAGGGTTTAAGGAGGATACCTTTGAACCGGATAGTTTTCTTCGGATTGCAGATAGAACGGTAAAGATTATACCCAAGTCTTCCATAATAGGAATGCTATTGGAACATCAGGAAAATTATCTTGTAATCAATAGTACTAAAAGTGGATTGCTGCAACATGATCCCTTTACCTGGATCGTAGAAAAAGATGATTTTCAATATCTGGAGGATATCGATCACGGGGCACTTATTATGAATCAGGCACTGCACGAGTGGATTCAGGG
>JAEWWQ010000444.1 GCA_023458855.1 Bacillota bacterium | reverse complement strand
CTGCTATACTATCAGTTATTATGAATAAATAATGGAGATAGTGGCATGATAAGTAACAGAATAAATCATATGACGGAAGGAAATGAAGTAAAGACGCTTTTGTCATTTGCATTTCCGATGTTTGTAGGTAATATATTCCAACAATTTTATAATCTGGTGGATTCTGCAATTGTAGGACGTTTTGTAGGGGCAGGTTCGCTGGCAGCGGTTGGCGCATCCGGGTCATTGATCTGGTTATTTTTTGCCCTTTGTGCAGGACTGGCATCCGGTGTCGGTATTCTGGCTGCACAATATTTTGGTGCAGGTCAGGAGGAACATGTAAAAGAAACGGTTGCCAATGCTTTTTATCTGGTGGGAACTGCGGGAATTGTGATGAGTATCCTAAGCATGCTCTTTACCAGAGCGATTCTGATTTTGCTGAATACGCCCCCGAATATATTGGAGGAGGCGGTTACCTATATGAGAATCTTATGCGGCGGGATAGCAGCAGTTGCAATTTATAATGTAGTTGCGTCTATATTAAGAGCATTGGGAGATTCTAAGACTCCGCTATTCTTTCTGATTTTTGCAAGCATAATAAATGTATTGCTCGATCTGTTATTTGTATGTGTATTTAAATGGGGCTCCATGGGGGCAGCAATCGCGACGATATTTGCGCAATTATTGTCGGCAACCCTGGGATTGTTATATGCATTTTTGTATAATCCTTTTTTTAAGTTACAGAAAGCAGATTGGGAGATTCAGCTGCCGATTATAGTGCAAAGTGCTAAAATAGGGGTGCCGGTGGCATTGCAATCTGCATTTATCGCAATCTCATGTGTCGTGCTGCAGGGTATTGTGAATTCCTTCGGAGAATATGTCATTGCAGCATTTACCGCTACAAGCCGTATAGAGCAGCTGGTACAACAACCATTTAATTCTATCGAAGTGGCAATTTCTACTTTTACCGGTCAAAATATAGGAGCCGGAAAATTAGAAAGAGTAAAGACAGGGTATCATAAGAGTATTGTAATGATAGGTATTTTTGCGCTTGTTATGGTACTCCTGATGCAGCTGGGGTCAGGCTGGATAATGCATTTATTTGTTCATGAGCAGAAAGTCATTGAAATCGGAGCCACGGCACTTTGCATTACCAGCTGTTTTTATTTTCCGCTGGGTATGATTTATGTTACCAGAGGATTACTGAATGGTGCGGGAGACGCAAAATATGCATTGATGGTTGGCATGGTAGAGGTTATTGTGCGGGTGGGCTGTTCCGCTCTTCTGGTTCATATTGTGGCAATAGGAGTATGGGGAATATGGTATACCACCTGTGCGACCTGGGTGCTGACTGCTATCTTTAGTGTTTTACGTTATAGACAGGGAAAATGGAGAAATATCTCTATTGTGCGTGCATAGTTCCTTTTTATAAGTAAAATAAGGAGAGAAAAGGTCTCAATCGTAAAAGATTGTGACCTTTTTGTATATAAAAACAGAGTGCAGTTTGCTATAATAATAGAAAATTATATGGGAGGTTAACATAATAGGAAATGAAAGTATGTCTTTTAAATGATTCTTTTCCGCCTGTGATTGATGGGGTGGCAAATGCTGTGGTTAACTATGCGGATATTATTCAGAAAAAGTTTGGAGATGCTGTTGTTGCGGTGCCTTGGTATCCCAAAGCTACGGATAACTATGATTTTCCTGTAGTGAGATATAAAAGTTTTAATATTGCGCCCGGAATCGGGTACCGGGCGGGATATCCGCTGGATTCGGATACGCTTCGGTTATTAGACGATTATGACATTGATATTATTCATTGCCATTGCCCGGTTGCATCTGCCATATTGGCGAGGATGTTAAGAGAAACGAAGCAGATACCGATCGTATTTACGTATCATACGAAATTTGATGTAGCAATCAAAGAATCATTTTCTATAAAACCAATGCAGGAGCTGGCAATTAAGTGGCTGGTAAATAATATTGAGGCATGTGATGATGTGTGGGTAGTCAGTGAAGGCGCGGGAGAGAACCTAAAGAGTCTGGGATTCAAAGGAACCTATACAGTAATGCGTAACGGAGCAGATTTTCCCAAGGGAAAAGTGGCGAAAGCAGAAATAGAAAAATTACGGAAACAGTATGGGATTGAGGAAGAGATCCCGTTATTCCTGTTTGTAGGAAGGATGATGTGGTATAAGGGAATCCGACTGTCACTGGATAGTTTGAAAGAAGTAAAAAGAGCAGGCAAAAAATTTAAGATGTTCTTCATTGGCGATGGACTTGAATATGAGGAAATAAAGGCATATGCAGAAGAAATCGGTTTGCAGGATGTGTGTGTCTTTGTTGGCGCTGTACAGGAAAGAGATTTGCTTCGGACTTATTTCAGTATGTGTCATTTATTCCTGTTTCCGTCCACCTTTGATACAAATGGGATTGTAGTGACAGAGGCGGCAGCGTGTGCGACAGCGAGTATCGTGCTGGCGGACAGCTGCGCTGCTGAGGGAATTCTGGATGGTCATAATGGATTCCTGGTCCGTGGGGAAGTCAGCCAGATGAGTGAAAGAATCCTGTGGGCTTGTGAGAACCTCGAAGAATTAAAGCACATTGGGGAAAATGCGATGGAAGAAATCTATCTTTCCTGGGAAGATGCGGTAGCAATTGCATACAAACGGTATGGAGAAGTCATTGAGCGATTCCATTTTAAACAGGCAAGACAAGTGGAAGGATGGGATGAAGAAATCTACAGTCTGGCCGCAGAAGCATACGAAAAGGTGCGTCTGATACAGGAATTGCCGACAGAAATAAGCATGCACATTGCAAATGAATGGAAAATAAAGAAGGAGGAACTGAAATTAAAAACAAGTAAGCTAAAGGAACAAGCTGATAATGTGAAGAACAGATTATTGTAAAAGGGAATAAATTTTGCACGGGAAAAGTTTTGGGGGAATTAAAGCTATGGAAGATGAACTACAATATCGAAAGAATATGGGATATGTAGCCAGGCTGTTAAAACTACGATATGATAATGCATTACGCTTATGGGGAGAAGCAAAAAGCAGCAGTACTCTATATTACAAAGTGAATTTAACAACAGGGATTCTGGAGGAATATCAATCGGTCTATCCTCTTTATAGAGAGGAAAAAATCGGTAACTCTTATCAGAAACAGCTGGAATGTGTCTTATATCTGATAGAGGATGAAGAAGAGAGAGAAGTTACACAAAAGACATTGAACCGGGAGCGATTGGTTGAAATCTTTGAACAGGGAGAACGGGAAGTGATGACAGAGTACCGGAGAAAATTCGAAAACAGCCATTTCAAGTGGGTCCGATGTCAGATCAAGATGGTTCTTGAACCTGAAAAAATGCAGATCATCGGTTTGGGAAATGAGAGAGAAATTCCCCAGACATGGACAAAAAAGACGGTGAGCAAGGCTTTGCTGAACCGTTTATACAATGTAACAAATAAAATGTATTTTAACGTACTGGCCCTGAATTATAAGACAGATACCTATGATACCATTCAGTCCAACAATATACACAAAAAGTTGCTGCCACTGAAGGGAAGCATCGCCGCATTGGTAGAAGATATGTATGGGTTCTACCAGGAGAATTCCCACGATTTTCTGGAACTGTTACGTGTTGGAGACAGGGTGCGGAATGAATTACGAAATAAAAAGAAACTAATTTTTGAAGTACAGGTAAAGGCGAAGCACAAAAGGCATGATCAATATGTCTGGTTCGAGCATAGAATACTGCCGGTAGAGGAAAAGGAGAATCCGGATGACTGCAA
>JAEWWQ010000443.1 GCA_023458855.1 Bacillota bacterium | reverse complement strand
ATTGTTATTGAACATAATCTGGATGTGATGAAGCAGGCAGATTATCTGATTGATATCGGACCGGATGGTGGTACTGCGGGTGGAGAAGTCGTGTTTACAGGGACGCCACAAGAGATGGTCGATGGTGCAGACACAATTACCTCTTTCTATCTTCGAAAGTCATTGATAATCTAAAGGCGTTTCTGTTCCAATGGGATGTAATATTTAACTATTACTTTATAGCAGGGGAATATGCTCAGAAAGTGACAAAATAATGAATAATGATATTTTAGCGATAAACAGCCAAAAATTGAAGGAACATGATTTAGTAGAATGGCAATATGCAGTAATGACGAATAGCGCAAAGGCAGCTTTTGTTATTGTCGCTGCCGGAACAGCAATTATTTTTATTGCCGCACTTATTGCTAAGTTTCTGCAAATCAATATTGTCAGCATATCCACGCTGACTTTGATTGCCATTTGTTTTCTGGTCGCAATTTTTTGCCGTTTCGTTTGCCCGAATCTTCTTGGGAAATTACGTTACAAACAATACTGCGCCACCCACAATAGTAAAGGTCGCGTAGTATTTTATGCAGACCATTTAGAGACAATGGTTGGTGATGAAACCGTTCAGAAACTTTTTTATACAGATATAAAAAGAATCATTGTATCTGAAAATCTCTATATCATGACTTTTCCGCACTTAATACATTGCATTGTGCGGCGCGACGGATTTTCTTCAGAAAATTTTGATATCGTCCAAAAAAGTTTAAAAGAATATGGTAAGACTAATGGCATAAAAAGTGGCATCTAGGGATAGGTCACTTTTAACAACCTTATCGTTCCCCTTCTTCAATTTAAATCTATATATTGATAGATTTGTTAAATATGATTATTTTACCATCTTTTATTAACTTACAACTTAATATAGTTGCAAAACATATGGAAAGGCAATATGAATAGAGGGTATCGGATAATGAACGCACCAGCATGAGCTGGTGCGTTCATTATTGCGCAGACAATAACCAAATACAAAGCGGTCAGAGTAAATATTTGCACGGTTAAGGTGCAAATATTTATTCGAAAACGGGAAGACGGTTCTATATAATGGGTTTAAATAAACAAGGAGGAACTGGGAAATGAAAAAATTAAGGGTTCTTTTAGTATGTGGTTCAGGCGCTTCCAGCGGATTCATGGCGGCAAACATTAGAAAGGCTGCCAAAGAAAAAGGAATAGAGATGGAAGTACAGGCGAGAAGTGATTCCGAGATTGATAACTACATAGAAGATGTTGATTTAATTATGGTCGGTCCGCATCTTGAATATGTGATGGATGAATTGGAGGAATATACACATGAATATCCGGTTAAAGTCGCATTGATGAAGCCGGAGTACTATGCCAGACTGGATGGCGCAAAAGCAATCGAACATATTTTGTCACTTTATGAGTAAAGAAGGACAGAAAATAAGGTTTATTGTACGCGGCCAAAGGTCGCAGATGGGAGCTAAAGATGAATAAGTTAATTAACTGGCTGGAGAGCAGCTTTGCACCAAAAATGAATAAAATAAGTCATAACAGTTGGGTCGTTATTTTAAAGGACTCCATTATGCAGACGTTACCATTTATCTTACTTGGTTCTGTCTTCTGTTGTTTAGCAATTTTAAACGATTACATCCCATGGTTACCAAGTTTCTGGACACCGTTTGGATGGACTATGAGTAAATTGTCACTCTTTGTAGCCTTCTTAGTGCCATTTAATTACTGTGAGAAAAAGAAGCTGCGCAAACAAAGGCTGATAGCAGGTCTGACAGGTCTGATTTTCTTCCTGATCTGTGTAACTCCGGTAGTTGAAGCAGAAGGAGCGGCAGGATTCGGATCTTCAGCACTTGGCGCTGGTGGTATGTTCGTAGCGATGATTACAGGTGTGGTCACATCACTGATATTTGCATTATTTGCCAAATTTAGTTTCTTCAAACAGGATTCGGCTATTCCGGACTTCGTAAGGACCTGGTTCGATCAGATGTTACCAATCGCAATCGTAGTCTGCCTCGGTTGGATCGTAGTATTAATCAATAACATTAACTTATATCAGATTATTGTAAATATTTTCATGCCTTTACAAGGTTTCTTAAATACCTGGTATGGATTTACATTTATCTGTTTTTTATCAAGTTTTATTTATTCAATGGGTATCTCATCATGGGTATTGACACCAGTTGGGCAGCCGGTCAGACTTGCAGGTATTACGGCCAACTTAGCAATGGTAGCAGCAGGAACAGCAACAGTTGCATCTATGAACATCTATACAGAAGGATTAGTTTACTGTACTTATATGTGGGTAGGTGGTGTAGCCTGTACATTACCGCTTGTAATCATGTTAATACGTGCAAAATCAAAGAGATTAAGTGCATTGGGAAAAGCCTGCCTGTTACCAGGTATCTTTAATATCAATGAGCCGGTTGTATTTGGATGTATCGCATGGAACCCCCTTTTGATGTTGCCAATGTGGATCATCGGGCTTGTGATTCCGCTTTTGACATGGTTCTTTGTAAAAGTACTTGCATTTGCACCGATGCCAAAGATTCAGTTTGAACTATGGTACTGCCCATATCCGATCTCTACATGGATTTCAACAGGATCATTGAAAGCAATTGTATTCCTGATTATTACGGTAGCAGTAGCATCTGCAATCTGGTATCCATTCTTTAAGGCATATGATAAACAGGAGACAGAAGCGGAAGTAAGTGAAGCAGAATAATAACTGGAGGTAAAGAAAATTGGATGAGCAAATTATGGAAAACGCCATGAAGATTATTATGAGTGCCGGAGATGCAAGAGTCTGTAATCAAAAAGCGTTAGATGCCCTGGCAGAATTCGATGTGGAAAAAGCAAAAGAATTACTCAAAGAGGCAAATAAGAATATTACGGAGGCGCATAAAGTACAGACGGATGCAATACAAGGCGAGACAAGAGGAGAAAAGGCTGAGTATTCACTATTGTTTGCCCATGCGCAGGACACATTGATGACCATCTATAGTGAGATCAATATCGCAAAGCAATTGGTCAAGCTTGCAGAGGCAGTCAACAAACGTATCGAAGCACTTGAAAACAGATAAATTGGAACAGGAAAGGGAATAAACATAATGAAATCGGTAGCAAAAGGATTTCCGGAAGATTTTTTGTGGGGGGGTGCATTTGCAGCTAACCAAATGGAAGGAGCCTATCTGGAAGACGGAAAAGGATTATGTGTTGCAGATATCAATGAATTCAGGGATGATATTGATATAGAGAAAAAATATAATGATGAAGTAACATCCGTATTTGTAAAAGAAGCGCTGGAAAGTAAAACAAGAATTTTCCCAAAACGCAGAGGTATTGATTTTTACCATACTTATAAAGAAGATTTAAAATTACTGGGAAAAGATGGACTCGGATTAAAGACATATCGTACTTCCATTAACTGGTCCAGAATCTTCCCTAATGGAGATGAGACAGAACCAAATGAAGCAGGACTTAGATTTTATGATACTCTATTTGATGAAG
>JAEWWQ010000442.1 GCA_023458855.1 Bacillota bacterium | reverse complement strand
CCAATGGTCTGTCTGAGTCCGTACTTTTTAGGAATTTCAAAATCTGTAATAGTACAAGGATCATAACCACCGACCTGAATGGCATTTACAACAAAAGTAGCATCACGAAGTGCCTCTTTTCGGTTCTCTGCACCAAGGTAAGTCTTGATAACAGCGCGTTCATGATTTACATTTTTGTTGATTGCATTAAGGATAATGGCGGAATCTTCCAATCTTTGCCGGTCAATATCATAAAGTGCAATCTGGGCATTCATAAGTGCAGGCGTACACATACAGTCCCCCAGTACATTCCTGGCAAATACGGTACTTCCGGCACCTAGAAAAGTTATTTTCAACATATAAAATCCTCCTTGATAAATTGTCATTAAGTTGTGTTTATTGTATAATCATCAATAATATAAGGATATGATATTTGTTTCTGAAAAATTGTCATTATGTTGCATTTGTTACTCTGAGATTAGGCTGCTGTCAGGGAAGCAGAGGAGGAAGACGTGAAAAAGAGTCAAAGAAAATCAATGATCATATATTATTGCGGGTATGAAGCCTGTAATCCGTGTCACTTTTTTGGACCAGCGATAAGGCCCCATTATCTGATTCATTTTGTGTTGTCCGGAAAAGGGGTTTATTCTGTTGAAAAAACGGATAAAAAATATAGCGTATCTGCGGGTCAGGCCTTTTTGATCAAACCGGGAGAAGTAACTTATTATCAGGCAGATTCGAAAGAACCATGGGAATATGTATGGATTGCTTTTGATGGAGAAGAAGCAGAGCAGCTGTTGGAGGAGTATCAGTTGTCAGAGGAAAAATATGTCTGTGAATGGAAGGATACAGAAGAAAAAGAAAAGGAAGAAGCAGAAAATTATATTCGTAAGATAGGAGCGGTCTTTGAAGGCGGAGAATATAGCCAGAATGAGTTACTGGGCTTTTTTTATCTTATTTTCTCAAAAATAAAAAAAGAAGAAGCAGAAGAAAAAGGCCATTTCGATAAAGGCTATCTGGAAAAAGCGATTATTTTTATAAGGCATAATTACAGTTATGATATTCGGATAAGAGATATTGCACGTTTTGTAGGTATTGAGAGAACTTACTTATATAAGATATTTATGAAGTACCAGAACCGTTCACCGAAACAATACCTGACGGACTACAGGCTTATGGTAGCAAAGGATATGCTTGTAAATACAAAGCTTAGTATTACAGAAATAGCGTATTCCAGTGGATTTCATGATTCTTCTGTTTTTTGTAAGAATTTTCAAGAAAAAGAAAAAATATCACCATTACAATATAGAAAAAAACAACAAATAATATAATTTCAATTGCCATGAATATAATGAAACATAATAGTAATTTTCCGGGTGAATCATGTTTCAGGATAACAATAGAAGAACAAGAATGCATATGCTTCAAGAGGATGATGTTACGGAAAGGTATTTAAATCCATTGGATATTTATATCATTAACGGTTATCGCATTGAAGTGTTTATAAAAGATCTGGATTCGCCAACGGGAATGGTCTTTAATGAAGATGGAGAAATCCTGATTGCCGACTCCGGATTAGCCACCGGAAATCCCAGGGTGCTGCAGCAGGTTAACGACCATTTTGAAATAATTGCTGAAAATTTTAATGTGCCCATATCGGGAATTAATTATTTAAACGGGGTAATCTATGTATCGCACCGAGGATTTGTCACAAAAATATACAAAGATGGTACAAGGCAGAATATCATTATGGGATTGCCGAGTAATGGTGACCATTACAATAATCCGGTTACCTTTTCGCCTGATCATAAATTGTATTTTGGACAGGGAACTGTTACAAATAGTGGTGTAGTGGGTAATGACAACGAGTGGATAACAAGTTCGCCATTACTGTGTGACTACGCAGGAGATTATGTGATGCTTTATGGACAGAATTTTGAGACGAATAATATTCTGACAGAAGCGTTACCGGAAAATATTGCTGTAACAGGGGCCTTTTCTCCTTATGGAATACCTAATATACCATATGAAATCAGAAAGAAATATATTAAAGCGTCCGGAAGCATACTAAGAGCAAATCTGGATGGTTCGAACCTTGAGCAGATTGCCTGGGGGTTCCGAAACCCTGCCTGCTTAAGATTTGATAATAGTGGTCAATTATATGCAGTTAATAATGGCTGCAATGCAACTGGAAGCAGACCAATTGAAAATGCGACAGATGATTTTTATTATATAACACCTGATGTATGGTATGGCTGGCCCGATTATTCCGGAGGGGAAGCCGTAAACTCATCAAGGTTCACACCAAGTGGTGGCATTCAGCCAACACTTCTCTTAAAAAACCAACCGAATGTTCCACCAAGACCTTTTGTGACATTTCCACCAAATTCAACGATAAGAGCGTTTGAATTTAATTATAACAGAGGATTTGGTCCCTACGGAGATGTATACGTAGCAGAATTCGGCAGCACCGCACATACAAAAGTCGGAGACACCGTATCCTATGCCAGTGCAGGACATAGAATTTCTAAAATTGATATGAAGTCCAGAACAATCAGTACATTTGCAATTAATAAAACAGGCTTTCCGGCATCTTTATCAAGGGAAGGAGGATTCGAGAGACCATCACATCTTATATTCGGACCTGATGGGGGAATGTATATCGTAGATACCGGGCTGAATATCTTAGGCGATCCGGATGCCTTTATACCTAATACCGGAGTGATATGGAGAGTATACAGAACGGATAGCTAAAAAGGCATTTGTATTTGTAATATCTGATGATTGCATCATATATAATAAAAATAAAAGAAATATGGTGGTTGTGGATGTTACATACATCAAGTAGCTTCAATGACAGAAAGACAGATACCTATTCTATGCAGTATATTCTAAATACTTATATGGCTTTTGTGGAGGCAATCGTACCGTGGAGTCCGAAGCTGGCAGCAGAATATGGAGAGGTACAATATTATGGCGCGATTGATTCCCTTACTTATGAGTATCTGATTGATTCCCTATATCAGCTGGGAGGAGTTCCATTGTTAAAATCAACGGCCGAAATACTTGATATGGCAGCCAGAGAACTGGTATTACGAGGGGAAAATGAATTTTCCTTCAACCTTACGAAAGGTGTGACATTTTCTGCTTTAATACCAACAGACAGACTATCCGCTTTAAATATCTTAAAGCAAAAAGAACTTGCTTCCTATGATACTACGATACCAACAGAAAAATTTATTGTAGATCTGTTAATTAAATTGACGCTGCTGGGGTACTATTCGGAGTGGTCCGGATATGGTCTGACCCGACTGGACGAACCAGACCAGAGGGTTCTGGAATTTCAGCCGGTCAGCTGGGAACAGGTCGGATACCCGGGCCCAAACAGAGGTTAGGGAGGTAGTTATGAATAAGGATGCGGATATTATTGTAATTGGCGCGGGAGGAGGCGGCGCAGTAGCCGCAAAAGAACTGGGTGAGAAGGGATTGAAAGTGTTACTTCTGGATGCAGGTCCATGGTATGGAAATAAAGAGTGGCCTAACCCAAATACCGATAAAGGAGCAGTAAGCAGTTCCCATCTTGAAGATTTAAGTATTCAGTTATTAAAGAAAAGTTTTACCGATCTGGAAAATGACATGAATAGCATGGTAAATGGCAAATTGCGCTGGGGACCGGCAGACAGGAGCAGAAGGCCCTGGTTAAGAAACGTCGCAAATGGAGGAATTGCATGGCAAAGTGCAGGAATCGGCGGTGGTACTTTGATCTATACAGCAAATTGCCCCCGTGCCTATCCAATTGCTGTCAATGATGTCTGGCCCATATCCTATGAAGAACTGATTCCTTATTATGAAAAAGTTGAGGCAACATTGCCTGTTATTGATTCCAGAGCAACGGCAAAGGAGGAGTTGTTTTACTATGGCGCGGAAAAAGCCGGTTGGAGCCGTTTAGAAGGGAGAAATGTCACAAGCCCGGGGTATCGTCCTCAACCGAATGCAATTTTGCTTAGAAATGAAATCGCAAATATACCTGATTATGAGAAAGAAAGAGATGGAGAATATGGTTGTACTTTCAGAGGTCATTGTATTAATGGATGTCACATAGGACCTAAAGTACAGGCAGTAGCAAAGCGCTCTACCCTGGTAAGCTATGTTCCGTGGGCCCTCTATTCGGGAAATGTTGAGATAAGGCCTAACTCTTTTGTGATAAAAATACTGACTGAAAATGACAGCTCACAGGGGTTACATGCAGTGGGTATTGTATACAGGAATACCTGGACTGGTGAGGAGACGGAACTAAGAGCAGATGTCATTGTCATGGCAGGCGGTGCTATCGAAACACCACGCCTCTGGCTAAATTCTGGGTTACCAGAAAACCCGTGGGTCGGCAGAGGACTGATTAACCATTGGATGGATAGTGTTACCGGGATCTTTGATGAAAAAGTGTTGCTGGATGTTTTGGAGAATCCTTCCAGCAGTCCGTTCGTTGGACAGAATGCAGCGGCCAGATTTGATTATCCGGGTCTTGGAGTGATACAGACGATGGGATTTACACCTGGCATATACGCTTCTGTTTTTTATGGGGCAAGCGATAAAGGTCTCTATGAATGGAATAAAACAGATCCCAATGCGGCATGGGATATCGAGGGAGCAGTAGTAGGACAGAAATTAAAGGAATTTATGAAGGATTATAAGAGAACCCTAAGCGTATTCTTATTTACCGATGATGATGTTAATCAGGAAAATCAAGTGACAGTAGACGATAAGATTAAGGATGAGAATGGTTTTATTCCTAAGATAGCTTATTATCCAAGCGACAGGGATAAAGAAAAACGCGACAAACTTGCAGCAATCGCAGCAGATATTTTCAGAAAGGCAGGAGCCGGAACGATAATTCGTTCGAACTGGCCAGCTAATATATTCATACATATTCAATGTACCATGCGTATGGGCTTTGTCACAGACACAGACTGTGAGGCAAAACAAGTAAAAAGATTATATATAGCAGATAATAGCGTACTCTACAATGGATTGGGAGGACCTAATCCTACACTTACCACACAGGCACTTGCAACCCGGACAGCAGAAAAAATAATAAACAGATATTTTTAGTTACTCTTTTTCCACCTTGCTTAAAATGTGTATAATAATGAGATTTCGGGGGAACTTAAAGTTATCATATATTTTTAAAAGGAAAAGGAGAAACAGGAATTATGCAAGATAAAAAGAGAACATTAAGCGGAGCAGATAATGAGCGACTTCAAAGGATAGATGCTACAAATAGCGAGGGCACGGCGGCATGGGGAAACAGAGATGAAACGGATTGCGATACCAATGTAAATATTCCCGCAGAATATAGCGTGGAAAAAGCAAAAAACTGGGTCGATAATGGAAGCAGACTCTAAAGGATGGGGAGTCGGTATGTCGAAGGTACAGTTAACGTTAGACGGTAATACAGCAGCAGCATATGCTGCGTATGCATTTACAGATGTTGCAGCCATCTATCCGATCACGCCATCCTCGGGCATGGCTGAGACTATGGATGACTGGTCTGCAAAAGGAAGAAAAAATATATTTCATCAGGAAGTCAGTGTGGTAGAGATGCAGTCGGAAGCGGGCGCAGCAGGGGCATTTCACGGTTCCCTTCAGGGAGGTGCCCTGACCACGACATTTACAGCATCGCAGGGATTGCTATTAATGATTCCCAATCTGTATAAAGTGGCAGGTGAACTTTTGCCAGGTGTGTTCCATGTCAGTGCAAGGGCGCTTGCGACCCATGCACTTAGCATTTTTGGTGATCATCAGGATGTTATGGCAGTCAGGCAAACGGGATGTGCCATGCTTGCAAGCGGTTCTGTACAGGAGGTAATCGATCTGGCACCAGTTGCGCATTTATCTGCCATCAGAGGAAGGATACCATTTGTGCATTTTTTTGATGGATTCCGGACTTCTCATGAGATACAAAAAGTAGAGGCTTTGGAATATTCTGATTATGCAGAGATGGTGGATTATGGAGCAATACAGGAATTCCGGGACAGGTCGTTATCACCCAATCATCCTGTAATCCGCGGTACTGCACAGAATCCAGATGTCTATTTTCAGGGAAGGGAAGCAGGGAATCCATTTTATCATGATGCAGTCAGAATTGTTGAGGAGTATCTGGGAGAGCTTGGAAGAAAAACCGGCAGGCAATATGGGCTGTTTGACTATTATGGAGCACAAGATGCTGAATATATCATAATTGCAATGGGATCAGTCACACAGACCATAGAAGAAACAGTGGATTATCACAATGAAAAAGGAGAGAAGTATGGGCTGGTCAAGGTACATTTATTTCGTCCTTTTTCAGTTGAACACTTAAGAAATGCCGTTCCTAAAACAGTGAAGAAGATTGCCGTGCTGGACAGAACGAAGGAACCTGGTGCCATTGGCGAGCCACTTTTTCTGGATATTATGGGCTGTTACAGTGAGGTGGAGGATGCACCGCTGATTATTGGTGGAAGGTACGGATTAGGATCTAAGGATACCAGTCCAAGTGATATTACAGCAGTGTATGAAAATTTAAAGCAGAAGAGTCCGCGGATGCATTTTACAATTGGAATTGTTGATGATGTATCGAATACTTCCTTAGAAAATAATAAGTGTCAAAAGTATTCTACAGAACCATCGGACCGTATTTCCTGCAAGGTATGGGGGTTGGGTTCGGATGGTACGGTAGGTTCCAATAAACAGGCCATTATGATTATTGGAAATAAAACTGATAATCATGTACAAGCGTACTTTGACTATGACTCAAAAAAGTCAGGTAGTGTTACGATTTCTCATCTGCGTTTTGGCAGTGCATCCATTAAATCCACTTATCTTGTGGAGAATGCGGATTACGTGGCTTGCCACAACCAGTCATATGTAAATAAATACGATATTATTGTTGATGTGAAACAAGGTGGAATCTTTGTTCTCAATTGTCAGTGGTCAGATGAAGAGTTAGAGGAGTATTTGCCAGTCAAATATAAAAAACTGATCGCTGAAAAAGAGATACGTTTTTTTACGATTAATGCAGTTCAGATTGCACAGGAAATCGGATTAGGAAACCGCATTAATATGATTATGCAAGGAGCATTCTTCAAGTTGATCGATATACTTCCCGAGGAGGTATTTATTGAAGAACTGAATAAAGCAGTGACCTATTCCTATAGTAAAAAAGGGGATAAAGTGGTCAGGATGAATCAGGATGCCATACTACAGGGAGTGGAAAAGATTCATGAGGTACGGGTTCCGAAAACATGGCTGGATCTGAATGAAAATACGATGGAGACTACCAAAGATTCTGTAGAAGAACCCGATTTTGTCAAAAAGATAATGAGACCTATGCAGGCACATAAGGGACAGAATCTGCCTGTCAGTGCATTTAAGGGCAGAGAAGACGGGACGTTTCCTTCTGGCACAACTGCTTATGAAAAACGTGGGATTGCAGTGAATATTCCCGAATGGATAGAAGAGAATTGTATTCAGTGCAATCAGTGCTCCTATATTTGCCCTCATGCAGTAATCCGGCCTTTTTTACTTAACGAAGAGGAATTAAATAAGGCACCCGCATCCTTTAAAACAATAGAGGCAGCAGGAAAATCCTTGTCAGGATTACATTACAGAATGCAGATCAGTCCTATGGATTGTACAGGATGCGGTAATTGTGCAGATGTCTGTCCTGCCAGAGAAAAGGCACTTGTGATGAAGGATATCAGCACACAAGTACCTGATCAGGCAGACAATTGGAAATTTGCAAGTTGTGATGTCGGATATAAAAAGAATCTTACACTGAATGATTCTTATAAAGATAGTCAGTTTAAGGAACCATTGATAGAATTTTCCGGTGCTTGTGCGGGCTGCGGCGAAACTGCTTATATCAAGTTAATTACACAGTTATATGGGGACAGGATGATGATAGCCAATGCAACGGGTTGTTCCTCAATCTGGGGAGCAAGTGCACCAAGTACTTCTTACTCTACGAATAAAGAGGGGAAGGGACCGGCCTGGGCAAATTCCTTATTTGAAGATAACGCAGAGTATGGATTCGGAATGTACCTTGCAACAAAGCAAATGAGAAAAAGTCTGGAAGAAACGATGAATCAATTACTGGATATGAATACAGATGAAACCATAAAAGAGTTAATGAGCGACTGGATAAATTATAAGGAAGATGGGGAAATCAGCAGGCAGGTAAGCCATAAACTGACCCGAATACTCGATGACTATCAAAGTTCTGATGCTGCAGTCATGCAACTGGTAAATCTGATAAAACAAAGAAAGGACTATCTGATAAAACGTTCCCAATGGATTATCGGAGGAGACGGCTGGGCTTACGATATTGGATTCGGCGGTTTGGATCACGTAATGGCTTCTGGTGAAGATGTGAATATATTGATATTTGATACAGAGGTGTACTCTAATACAGGTGGACAGGCTTCCAAGTCTACCCCTGCGGCTGCAATCGCTAAATTTGCTTCTGCCGGAAAACGGTCAGGTAAAAAGGACTTAGGGCGAATGATGATGACTTATGGAAATGTATATGTAGCACAGGTTGGTATTCATGCGGATAATACCCAACTCATTAAGGCCATCCGGGAAGCTGAAAGTTATAAAGGACCGTCCATTATCATTGCCTATGCCCCATGTATCAACCATGGTATTAAGGCGGGAATGGGCAAAAGCATGGCTACAATTAAAGAAGCAGTAACGGCAGGTTACTGGCATTTATATCGCTATAATCCGGATTTGAAAAAGGAGGGCAAGAATCCATTTTTACTTGACTCAAAAGAACCGACCGGAAATTTCCGCGATTTTCTTATGGGACAGGTCCGCTACAGTTCCCTTGTCAAAACATTTCCGGAGGAAGCGGAAGAACTTTTTGCAAAAGCAGAAGAATATGCAAAAGAAAGGTATCAGATATATAAGAGTCTGGCTTCTTTGTAATTATTTAGTACAAAAAATACAGGAAATACTTTCGAAGGTGGAGCAAGGTGAATGCGTATGCACCAGTGAAGGTAATTCCTGTATTTAAAATAACTTTATTTCGTTATATAGGTTTCTTCTATTGCATGGACCATGTCAACGAGCATTTGATTATACGGGGTATCTATGGAATAAGTCTGTCCTAACATCACTACGACGCCATTAATTTTGTCAATTTCTGTTTTGCGCTTATTCTGGCAGTCCTGATACATACTGGCAAGTCCCTGACTATCGTGAATACATACTGCCCGAACAGATTTAAGAGCTTCTGTACGGTCAAAATGCGTACCGTCAGCCCTGGCTACCAGAACGCATTCCTCAACAACCTGGGTACAAAGTTTCCATAAATAGGGATTCGTTTCAATTTCTCCTAGTTTACATTGCATAATTGCAGACAATGCATTCAGACCACAATTTACAAAAAGTTTTCCCCATAATACGTGTTGTATATTATCCATGATTTGAACGGTAAGACCGCATCTGAGCATAGCTTCTGCTACGGTAGATACAGCTTCCTGTGATTCTTCACATGGAAAATCTGGTCCGATGTTAGTAGGACCGCATCCGGAATGAAAGATCCGGCCAACTCCTTTACTCACACTGTTGTGACTGCTGGTACCTACAATAATATGCTCTTTTTTTACGAAATGCGCTATGTCGCGATTATTTCCGGCACCATTCTGCAGTGTCATTACGATGGTCTCAGGTCCTATAATAGTCATATTTTCTTTTATGGCATCAAACGTATGGATACTCTTTACAAATACGATTACCAGATCCTGAATACCGATATCAGTACCGCTCATTACAGCACGTAAAGTATACTTGCATTCAGAATTATCTTTTTCAATTTTTATTAATCCATTTTTATTAATGGCATCTACCTGAGGCAGATAACTGTCTAACAGGGTTACTTCGTGTGCGGCAGATAAATAAGCACCATAAAGGCTGCCCATCGCACCAGCACCTAAAATTGCAATTTTCATCTGGAATCCTCCTAAATATAAATCCTATGTAGATTAAATTTAGCATGATAAAATAATAAAATATAATGTTGGTTTCTCAGGGGTATCATGAAATTATTTCATGGTATATAATAGGATTCTAAAATAAAAAGTAGCGAGGAATGACTATGGATATCAATAAGTATGCATTATTTGTGAAAGCCGCAGAATTAGGTAATCTGACTAAAGCTGCAGAACAGCTTGGCTATACGCAGACAGCGGCAAGTCATATGCTTTCTTCTTTTGAAGCGGAATTAGGTGTGAAGGTGTTACACAGGGGTAGAAAAGGCGCCTCACTAACGAAAGATGGGGAACACATATTAGAATTGGCAAAGGAAATCGTGGATAATAATAAGAAAATATATCAATTAACAGAGCAGGGCGGAGCGCGAAAAGGAAAAGTCCGTGTAGGCGTGATAACAAGCGTGGCAGTACAGTGGTTCCCGAAGATCATGAAAGAATTTCGAAAAGAATATCCCTTGATTGAATTGCAGGTAAATGATGCGATCAATTATGAGTGGGTGAAGGAATGGTTCTATAATGATCAGGTTGATTGTGCATTTACAGTTGAAAGTGGAAAAAGCGGCGGCAAAGAAATACCACTTATAACAGATCCATATTATGTTATCATGTCTGAAAATCATCCGCTGTGTCAATATGAAAACATTGGTCTGGATATGCTGGAAGGAGAGACCTTTATTATTCCAAGTGAAGGAATGCATTATTCTGTCGGGGAGATTGTGCGAAGGGCAAAGGGTAAAATACTGGAACACAGCGGTTTTTTAAGTGATCAGGTGACGATTGCACTGGTAAGGGGAGAGTGCGGAA
>JAEWWQ010000441.1 GCA_023458855.1 Bacillota bacterium | reverse complement strand
GTTCCTAATCCATCTTTTACCCACAACATTTCTCGCCGTATTACATCTTGTGATATAAGTAATGTCCCATGCCCCAGTTTCTTTTGTAATTCTTTTGCAAGCGTTGTTTTTCCGCTTCCTGAATTTCCTCTAATTATTACTATTTTTGATTGATTGTTCATTGCTATCTACCTTATAAATGTATGTAAATTTTTATATTTCGTATGTTATCAAAAGAGGTGGCGACATTTTAATTAATAAAAGGCAACTGTATTTCTGTAAAAAAACCATATGGCGCATGATCATCAAAAAGATATGTTTCTCTTGGATAACCATTGATACGATACCCACGTTCCCTCACATAACTAAATAAAGCATCATAGGCAACCTTCAGATTTTCATAATTCTCAGAAATAATTATAAATGCCACTTCACTTTCTGGCACTATTTTGAACTTTACGTTGATTGTGTCGTTCCCCATCTCTTTCGTCTGTGTCCATAGTTCCATATAATAATCTTCTTCTCGGTATTCTTCTACATGAAATACAGTAAAAAAGTTCTGCGGTTCTGTCTCTTTTGCTTCTGCTTCTTCCAGATGTTTTTCAAACTCATCGGTAAACTGTTTTATTAATTCGTCAGATACTTTACTTACAAAATGTTGTGAAGATGCAACAACCATCTGTGGAATTTTTCTTTCTTGTATCATTGCTAAAACCTCCTGTACCGCTACAAAGAATTTATTATTTCCAGATAAGATATAATGCATATCCTAGATTTTACGCTCCATACAAATTGAATTTGGCATATCAATATATTGTCCATAATTTGGTATGATTTTATATCCTGCCTTTTTGTATACATGACAGGCAGCTTCTAATGGTTTTCCGGTTTCTAAAATACACCACTTATATCCTTTGATTTTTGCTTTTGCCTCTAATCTTCGAACCAATTCTGCACCCAATCCAATATTTCGATTGGACGGTTCTGTAAAAACACGTTTTAACTCTGCATGATCTTCATCATACATCTTAAAAGCACCACATGCCACTGGCTCTCCTTTTCGATAAGCCACAATGACATCATGGATATTATCTCTTTTATTATACTGTTCATACTGGTTTCTCTGAAATTTCTTACCAACTATTTCGTCTAGTGCATAATCAAGTCTTCCGCAAAGCATCTCAAAATCTGAATCTTTTCCATCCGTATCCTTAAATTCCAATTCAGACAAAGTTAGTAACTGTATTCTGGCCTTTTTGCTAAATTTTGCAACTACTGCATCATATGCTTCATCAATCATCTGAAATAGCATTTCCATATCAGAAAAGGCATCTAAATCAACGGTATTCCAATAAGGCTGCTGAATAGGGGGGCAATGGTATCCACGCACTACAACCCCTGGATAGAGTTGCCTATAAACATACGCTTTTTCCGGTTCACATTTTAATGTTATCTTATAGAATTTTTTCTCTGGATTCAATTGTGCAAATATTTTACCCATTACCCGATAACAGATTGGATATTTACCAAATGGTCTTGTTTCATATGCTCCCGGCTGATTCAAACAGTATTCTTTTATTGCCTGAATTATTTTTTTATTATATTCCATTTGCTATCTCCTTAAATTCATTCACATTTATTGTTAATCAATACTTTATCTCTCTCCGCAATAAAATACCTTTCATATATTCCGATTGATTATGTGTTTCGCAGATCATTTCTTTTTCGTCTTCTGTACATCCAATTAATATCTTTATTTCTGAGTCGCGTTTCATCAGATCAACAATACACATGATTGCATCAACACTCCTTTTTTTATCCGTCCCGACCCACACATCGATTCCTGCTCCATCCATTGATGTAGTATTTTTTAAGAAGCCATAATCAACTTTATAAATAAAATCCTGGTATTTGGGATGTGCTGTACCTTTTGGCCTGTCAATTACAATTTCGGATTGATTTACTAAATTATCTAATGCTGTCCAAAATTCACTATTCATTTTTATCACAAACTCCTAATGTTTAAATAATTTTATTATGTATCAGTTGTGAATCAATTTCCTATGATACAAAAAAATCCGCCAAGTTGACGGATTTTTTTGTTTTTTCTTATTCATGATTGCCATTTAGCAAATACTCCGCACTTTTTTCACTTGTGCTCATTATATCATAAAAAATAAGAATAACGTATTATTTTCATTATTTCCATTGTTACTTTTAACTTTATTGCTCTTCTATTTTCTTTTCCTCACAGCAACTTTTTCTATTATTTCTAAACATCATAAATATCATTCCACCCATAAAAATCGGACAAATAAATGGTGCTATGACACCTAAGATGTTAGCTGCCGGAAGATTAATCCTTGCAATAAATGGCATCATTGAAATAATCAGAACAGGCAGTCCACAACATAATATCATATGAATCAAATGTTTCATAGGATTATGCCCCTTAGTAATATGTTGTTGTTCATTGTCGTCTTTAAAATGTTTCATTCTGTAACCTCCTGTTTGTTTTATTTGTTCCATAATTGCATAATAAATTATTGATATGGAGAATATATGGAGAAATAAAACTTTTGTTTATTCAGCTAATATAGCTTACTACTTTATGAGGTTGTCTGTAATTATAGTTTGATATTTTAATTCCTGATTCAGGGTTGCTTGCTCCAATTACCTTGCCATTACCAATGTATAACGCTACATGATTAATGGTTTGACTATTTGTATAAAATATTAAATCTCCAGGTTGTATATTTTGGATTGAAACTTCTTTTCCGCTGCTTGCCTGTGTCCTTGAATCACGGGGTATGGATATGTTATTATCTCTAAAAACTGATTGGG
>JAEWWQ010000440.1 GCA_023458855.1 Bacillota bacterium | reverse complement strand
AAGTATGGAAATGAAACCACTAGTTATCGGAGATTTGATAGCAAGAATACCTCTCATTCAAGGTGGTATGGGAGTTGGGATCAGTTTGTCGGGACTGGCCGGTGCTGTTGCTGCGGAAGGCGGCATCGGTACCATCTCAGCTGCTCAGATTGGGTTCAAAGATTCTGAATTTGATAAGAATCCAATTGAAACAAATCTCAGAGTTATTAAAGAAGAAATAGAGAAGGCAAAAAAAATCGCTAAGGGCGGCATTGTGGCAATTAATATTATGGTTGCAACAAAGTTTTATGATCGCTACGTTAAAGCAGCAATTGATGCAGGTGTTGACATTATTGTTTCCGGTGCAGGGTTACCAATGATGCTGCCAAAAATGGCAGAAAATGCAAAAACCAAATTGGCACCAATCGTATCTTCTGTAAAATCGGCAGATGTTATCTGCAAATACTGGATGAAAAAATTCAGCAGACTTCCTGATCTGGTAGTGATTGAAGGACCAAAAGCGGGTGGGCATCTTGGATTTTCAAAAGAAGAATTGCTGAACATGGATGAACTTCATTATGACGATGAGATCGTTGCGATTATAGCTAAAGTAAAAGAATATGCAGATGTGAAGAGTGTACATATTCCAGTTGTAGTAGCAGGTGGAATTTATACAAGAAAAGATATGGAGCACGCATTTTCCTTAGGTGCAGATGGTGTTCAGATGGGAACGCGTTTTGTTACTACCTTTGAGTGCGATGCAGATGAGTCATATAAACAAGCATATATAAATGCAAAAGAAGAAGATATTGTTATTGTACAAAGCCCGGTAGGAATGCCAGGACGTGCAATATTGAATCCATTTATGCAGAAGGCAAAGCAGGGTCAGATACCACACGGGAAATGCTATAATTGTATCAGTACGTGCAAACCATTAGAGACACCATATTGTATAACAGAGGCACTTGCTAATGCAGCGGTTGGCAATGTGGAGAACGGCTTGATATTCTGTGGCGCAAATGCATATCGTTCGACAAAGATAGAAAAGGTAAAAGATATTATGGATGAGTTTCGAATATAATATCAGATTGGAGATATGAATGACGACTAGAATTATTGGAACAGGCAGATGCCTTCCGGAAACAGTAGTGACAAACGATTATTTATCAACAATTATGGACACTTCTGATGAATGGATCAGCAGCAGAACAGGAATCAAAGAAAGAAGAATTGCAAATTCGGAGACGACTGCCAGTATGTCTGCAGAAGCAGCAAAATGTGCAATGGAGGATGCTGGAGTAACCGCAGAAGAAATAGATCTTATTATTGTTGGAACATTAACGGGTGATTATATTACACCAAGTACAGCTTGTGAAGTACAGGCGGCTATCGGTGCAGTAAATGCAGTAGCTTTTGATGTAAATGCTGCTTGCACAGGATTCATTATTGCATTAAACACAGCTCATATATATATACAGGCAGGCATTTATAAAACAGCACTTGTTATTGGTGCAGAAACATTATCTAAGATAATGGACTGGAATGATAGAAGCACCTGCGTGTTATTTGGTGACGGTGCTGGTGCAGCAATTGTACGGGCAGATGAAACAGGAATCCTTAGCTTTACGCAAGGTGCAGACGGAACAAAGGGTCTTGCACTTGCATGTAAAGACAGAGAGAATAATAATCCATTGGTACAAAATCCAACAGATCTTCATTATACAGGAATGAACGGACAGGAAGTATATAAATTTGCTGTCACAAAAGTACCGGAATGTATCTGTAAAGTATTAGAAGAAGCAAATCTGACAACGGATGATATTAAGTTTTTTATTCTTCATCAGGCGAATATTCGAATTATAAAATCAGTTGCCAAGAGATTAGAAGTGTCTGAGGATAAGTTTCCAATTAGTCTGGATCATTGTGGAAATATCTCCGCAGCAAGTGTACCAATACTGTTAGATGAAATAAATAAAAAGGGATTGCTGCAAAGAGGTGACAAGATCGCCATATCTGGTTTTGGTGGTGGCCTCACCTGGGGTGCAGATATCATTGAATGGTAGAATACAAAAAAAGAGATCGCACATTACTATAGTTAAGTAATGTGCGATCCCTTTTCTGTATTAAATTATGTTTCATTTTATTCTAAATATAAAACAAAATGATTAATCAATTCTTTTAATGCATATGCATGTTCTTTCAATTTTTCAGATACAGCAGCACTATCAGATGCTGCACTGGAGTTGCGATCCACAACAGTAGCAATCTGTTCCACAGCAGATGAGAATTGTTGTAACAGAGCACTCTGTGATTGAGACCCCTCACTGATATTATCCATGATATCTGTAATATCCGAAGCAACCTCTGCAAGAGCATTGGAAGATTGCGCTGTAGTATCTGCGATAGCAGAACCCTTTTCAACAGCATTGATGGTATTTTCAATTAATGTAGAAGTAACTTTTACTGCTTCCACGCTTTGGTTCGCAAGGTTACCAATCTCACCTGCAACAACAGCAAATCCTCTGCCCATCTCACCTGCTCTGGCGGCTTCAATAGAAGCATTAAGAGAAAGCAGATTAGTCTGGCTTGCAATACCTTCGATCGTTTGAATAATATGTATAATTTCATTAGAAGACTTCTTGATATCATCCATTGCATTTAATAAGTCATTCATCTTGGTATTATTTTCGTTTACTGTCTCGCTCATACTGACAACTTTATTACGTGCATCAAGTGCACCGGTCGCATTATTTGATACTTGATTTGTAATTTCCTGAATAGAAGCTGTAAGTTCTTCAATGGCACTCGATTGATCGGCTGTACCATCAGAAAGATGTAATGCTGATGTATACATAATTTCAGCTTCAGCAGCTACTGAATCAGAGGAAGCGCTGATTTTTGTAATTGTTCTATTTAAGGAACTGGAAATCAAGGATAAGCCATCTTTTACTTTACTGAATTGACCTGTATAGGAACGGGATAAATCTAATTCCATCCTTCCATCTGCGAGGCGCTCAAGGTTATCGGTAATATCCGTGATATAGGCTTCGTAACGATTCAGTTCCGAAATAGTCTTTTCTATGGAGACGGATAAGATACCAAATTCATCTTCTGTTTTCATTTCATCAGGAATAGTAACTGATAAATCCCCGGCAGCAACTTTATTCATAACTTCTTCCAACGCTACTATTTGCTGAAGAATTGATTGAGATACGGCACGTGTAATAAAATACCCTGCA
>JAEWWQ010000439.1 GCA_023458855.1 Bacillota bacterium | reverse complement strand
ATCTTAATGTGAATACGATTGGAAGCGTTTATGGCGAACTTTCTGCCAGTTTTCCTGCATTTCATATTCCCAACGTGAATTTCAAGACAGTTTCAGCGTTAATTCAGCCCGCTTTTATCATAGCGATTCTTGCCGGAATAGAGTCTTTGTTATCCTGCGTTGTGTCGGATGGAATGATTGGCAGCAGACATCGCTCGAATATGGAATTAATTGCGCAGGGAATCGCTAATATTTTTGCCGGCCTTTTTGGTGGAATTCCTGCAACAGGTGCAATTGCAAGGACAGCAGCGAATGTGAAAAATGGCGCCCGTACGCCAATCGCAGGAATGGTCCACTCAATCACGCTTTTATTGATCCTGCTGATATTCATGCCTTTTGCTGCATTGATACCATTACCCGTACTTGCGGCAGTTTTAATTATGGTAGCCTATCATATGAGTGAGTGGAGAGAGTTCATTGCACTATTAAAAAGCTCTCCGAAAAGTGATATTATCGTTCTGGTCACTACTTTTCTTCTCACTATTATTTTTGATCTTGTGCTTGCAATTGAAGTTGGAATTGTATTATCAGCACTTTTATTTATGAAGCGGATGGCAGAAGTAACACAGATAAGTGGCTGGAAATACATTGAAGATCTGACGGATGAGGATGAAGGAAATGATCTGGAACATATTAAATACAAAAAAGTACCTAAAAATGCGACTGTATATGAGATAAATGGACCGATGTTCTTTGCAGCGGCCGACAAATTTATGGGGATTACAACGGAAGGAAAGCAAAAAAAGAATGTTGTGATTATCAGAATGAGAAGTGTACCATCTATGGATGTGACTGCACTCCGTTCTCTTGAAAAAATACATAAAACCTGCAAAAAGCAGGGAATTACGTTGCTATTTTCCCATGTACAGAGCCAGCCTATGTCGGTGATGAAGAAGGCAGGGTTCGATCAATTGGTGGGAGTGGATAATTTTCTTCCCCATATCGATGATGCGCTCTCACGTGCAGAGCAACTGGGATAGAACTTTTATAACTTTGTAAGAGTATCCAGAAACATCTCAAAAATAACACCTTCAGCAACAGGAATATCTGCTTCGCTGGAAGCCTTAATAGCCTTAGCAACAAACTCAGCAGCCACCTGCACAGCGGCCGTAAAGTTAAAATCACGTACGGATAAGGCAGACAGGATGCTTGCAAAAATATCTCCGGTTCCTGGTCTCGAGGCACCGGCAATTGGAGTGACATAAGTAGAATAAGCAGACTTATTTTCGTATATAAAGTTATAAAAATAAGTATCATCTTTTATTCCGGTAATAACAACTTTCTGTGGACCCATGTGCTTAAGCTTTTCAGCCAACAGAATTAAATCTGATTCTGACCATAGACTTTCTTTATAAGGCGTGTCTGTTAACAGGCACGCTTCTGTAATATTAGGAGTCAGAATAGATGCCTTTTGTATGAATTGTTTCATATGCAGACAGAAATCAGGCGTAATTGTTTTGTATGCCTGTCCGTGGTCTCCCATAACAGGGTCGATAATGATAACAGGAGAAATTGTGTTATGTAAACTTGAATCAAGATAAGTATTTATATACTCCATCTGAGAGACAGAGCTTAAAAATCCGCAAAGAATACCATCAAATTTCAGATGAAGCTGATTCCAGCCGTTGAAATAGGAATTCATGAATTCTGTCAGATCCTTCATGTAATGCGTTGGAAAACCAGTATGATTAGAAAAAATGGAAGTTGGAACAGGGCAGGCCTGTACTTTGCATGCAGAAATGACAGGCAGGGCGACTGCCATGGAGCATCGCCCAAAACCTGCCATATCGTTGATAATTGCTATTTTTTTAGGAATAATAGAAGTCATAATAAGCAGCCTAGCTTTCTTTCTTTTTTTCTATTGTAAAGAATAATCCGGCTTTTTTCAATCCCTTACTCAAAGGAATATAAATTATGACAGATACAATTGCAGATATAACTGCATTGATAGAAGTGGATGCAATATTCCATGCAAGTGTCACTTCTGCCAGTGGCTTGCCAAGGATGGCCAGTTTATAAAAATATCCAACCAGAGGATCAAAGACAACATTGAAAAGTAAACCGCTGACTGCTGCAATGGTGGTCCATTTCAATATATGTCCGGAATCATTGGATGTAGTAATTTTTCCGATTCGGTGAGCGATGATCCCTGTGATAAGACCAATACAGAATTTCAACAGAAAAGTCTTAGGAGCATATATGATATAAACAGGATCCAATAAATCTCCGATTGTCATACCAATCGCACCACCAAGACCACCGTATACACCGCCCAGCAGTAATGCACCTATGACACAGACAGCATTACCAAGGTGGATAGAGGTTGCATCGCCTCCCGGCAAAGGAATCTTGATCTGCAGGAACGTAAATACAACATAAGATAAAGCAGCCATCAGACCAGTTGTTACTATTTTCAGCACCTTTTCATTTCTCATTATATTTTCCTCGTTTCCAGTTTATATATGATATACTGCCCCCTGATACCTACGGCAAAAGGCATACTGCCCCCTGATACCTACGGCAAAAGGCATATTGCCCCTTGATACCTACGGCAAAAGGCTTATTGGCCCCTGATACCTACGTATTGTTACGCACTTTGTGCTCCCACAATC
>JAEWWQ010000438.1 GCA_023458855.1 Bacillota bacterium | reverse complement strand
GTGCCGGATGGTCACTAAAACAACTGATTACAGAAGGACTTGGAGGAATAACCGGTAAGATTACCTCTGCCCCTGCAAGACATTTATCGGTGCTGTGCAATCAGATGGTTAACTTTCTTGGAATTATGCAGAATGAATGGGCAGGTGCACAGGCATTTTCTTCCTTTGATACGTATCTTGCACCATTTGTAAAGATAGATAATCTTTCCTATCCGGAAGTGAAGAAATGTATAGAAGCATTTATTTATGGCGTAAATACACCGAGCCGCTGGGGAACGCAGGCCCCGTTTTCCAATATTACATTAGACTGGACGGTTCCTAATGATCTTGCAGAGTTACCGGCAATTGTTGGTGGAGAAGAGTTAAATTTCAAATACAAAGATTGCAAAGCAGAAATGGATATGGTAAATAAGGCCTTTATTGAGACTATGATTGAAGGAGATGCCAACGGGCGTGGTTTTCAGTATCCGATTCCAACGTATTCAATAACAAGAGATTTTGACTGGTCCGACAATGAAAATAATCGCCTGCTATTTGAAATGACTTCAAAATACGGTACGCCTTATTTTTCTAATTACATTAATTCAGATATGGAACCAAGTGATGTACGAAGCATGTGTTGCAGACTTCGCCTTGATCTTCGGGAACTTCGAAAAAAGACAGGTGGATTTTTCGGTTCCGGGGAAAGCACAGGAAGTGTTGGTGTTGTTACTATCAATATGCCAAGGATTGCTTATCTTTCTGCGACAAAAGATGATTTCTACAAACGCCTGAATCGTATGATGGATATTTCAGCGAGATCGCTTAAGATTAAGCGGGATGTAATCTCTAAATTATTAAAAGAAGGATTATATCCATACACGAAGCGTTATCTTGGAAGCTTTGAGAATCATTTTTCCACGATCGGCCTGATTGGAATGAATGAAGCAGGGCTAAATGCAAACTGGCTTCGCGCAGACATGACATCTGCGAAGACACAGGAATTTACCAGAGAAGTGTTAAATCATATGCGAAGCCGCCTGTCTGATTATCAGGAAGAGTATGGGGATTTGTATAATCTTGAAGCAACACCGGCTGAGAGTACTACTTATCGTCTCGCAAAACACGATAAAGAAAAGTGGCCGGCGATTAAAACGGCAGGACATCAGGGAGATACACCGTACTATACCAATTCTTCTCATTTGCCGGTGGATTATACGACAGATATCTTTGATGCTCTGGATATTCAGGATGAGTTGCAGACATTGTATACATCAGGAACCGTATTTCACGCATTTCTTGGAGAAAAACTTCCTGATTGGAAAGCAGCAGCAAACTTAGTACGAACAATAGCAGAGAACTATAAACTGCCATATTATACACTGTCACCGACCTATTCAATTTGCAAAGAACATGGGTATCTTTCGGGAGAACAGTTAAAATGTCCGGTCTGCGGCGCCGGAACAGAAGTTTACAGCCGTATTACAGGATATTACAGGCCGGTACAGAACTGGAATGATGGTAAACTGCAGGAATATGCCAACAGAACAGAATATGATATGAACAGTTCATCCCTGAAGAAGCCGGTAACAAGTGTTGTTACATTATCCAATTACGATACAGATGTCACTGTAGATATTGAAGCACCGGAAAATGTGAAATATCTGTTTACTACAAAGACTTGTCCGAATTGCAGGCTTGCCAAAGAATACTTAAAAGAAGAGAAGTATGTATTGATTGATGCGGAAGAAAATATGGAACTGGCTTCCCGATACGGTGTTATGCAGGCACCCACACTTGTTGTAGTCAACGGAAATAAATCTGAGAAATATGTCAATGCATCCAATATTAAAAAATATGCGGAAGCAGTTGCACTAGTATAAAAAATTTACAGATAGGCTTTTGACACCTTAATCCAGATAATGAATCAGAGTAACCCTATGATGCTGCATGAATGCATTGTAGGGTTTTCTTTTTTACACGAGCAAAGAGAAAAAAATAATAGTGCCTGCGCAATCTCCTATTGAAAGAAACGAATAAATATGTAATAATTTTAAGGGTATGTCTATGACTTATAATCTATAATCATAGAAGAAATAAGAACAAAGAAAGGAAACCATATGATTAATAAACTTGTACAGAGAATCCAAAAGACAGAGGCACCCATCGTGGTAGGCCTTGATCCAATGCTGAAGTATATTCCGGAACAGGTTACGAAGAAGGCATATGCAGAATTTGGAGAGACACTGGAAGGCGCGGCAGAAGCAATCTGGCAGTTCAATAAAGCAATTATAGATAACATATATGATTTGATTCCGGCGGTAAAGCCACAGATTGCCATGTATGAACAGTTTGGGATACCGGGGATGATTGCATTTCAGAAGACGGTTACTTACTGCAAAGAGAAAGGGCTGATAGTCATCGGTGATATCAAACGCGGAGATATCGGTTCTACATCAGCGGCCTATGCAGCCGGACATCTGGGAAAAGTGCAGGTTGGTTCTAAAATGTATTATGGTTTTGATGAGGATTTTGCAACGGTGAATCCATATTTGGGCTCAGATGGAGTGAATCCTTTTATAGATGTGTGTAAAGAAGAAAAAAAAGGTCTTTTTATTCTGGTTAAGACTTCTAATCCTAGCAGCGGAGAATTTCAGGACAGATTAATAGATGGAAGGCCATTGTATGAAGT
>JAEWWQ010000437.1 GCA_023458855.1 Bacillota bacterium | reverse complement strand
CTATTGTTGTGACTTTTATTGCAACAGTTTTACTTGTAAAAGACTATGGCAGGATTCAGACAGGATTATTGCAACAAAAATATTTTTCTTACATTTTTGTACTGGTACAAAAAATAAGCCATCTTCTTACTATTTTTGTAAAAGCACAGGCCATCATTATGATGACAATAACAATCGTCTGTGGTCTGGGATATTGGATTCTTGGACAGACAAATCCCATTTTACTTGGGATTGTTACCAGCTTTTTGGATGTGCTGCCATTTATCGGTACAGGAATTATTTTAGTTCCGTTAGCATTGTATACAGTGATACAGGGAAATTTTCTGCAGGCAGTGGGATTTCTTGTACTTTATGCGATATGTGCATTAATAAGAGAATTTTTAGAACCAAAGTTAATTGGAGAAAAGATAGGCATTTATCCAATTGGGGTTCTTTTATCTATTTATGCAGGAATAAAATTATTTGGGTTTTCTGGAATCCTGCTGGGTCCTGTTATGATGCTGTTCGTAACTGAAATTTTTCGTATGAAAAGTGGGCTAAAAGATTGAAAAATAAATAGTCAGTAATTTTCTGATATGATACAATGAATTTTAAATATGAGTTTTAAAAAGTTAGGGGTGCTTGCATGAAAGTAAGTATTAGACAAATTAGTCAGATAACAGGATTTTCGCCGGCAACAATTTCGAATGCATTGAACCATAAAAAGGGTGTCAATAAGGAAACAGCAGCAGAAGTTTTTCGTGTTGCAAAGGAAATGGGATATATCGATGAAGAAAAAATAACAAAGATAAAGTTTGTTATTTTCAAAAAGAATGGTTCTATTATAGAAGAGACCCCTTTTTTCTCACTCTTGATTGATGGATTTGAAAAAGAATGCGGTGCAAATGGTTATGAAATGGTTATATGTAATCTGGACAGCCGGACAGATGATTATGAGGAACAGGTAAAATGGCTGATCAGTGATACCAGTTCGGCAGTTGTGCTTTTGGGAACAGAATTAATGGAAGGTGACTTGGAGATCTTTAAAAGTGCCAAATGTCCGTTTTTACTTTTTGACTATTGGGATTCCAATATGGAATTTGATGCAGTTCTTATCAATAATGCAGATTCGGCGAGGCTGGCAACAGAATATTTATATGATAAAGGACATAGAGAAATTGGATATTTAAGAGGTAAGTACAGAATAAAGGCATTTCGTTCAAGACATGTGGGGTATGCGGTAGCGATGAACAAGAAGGGATTAAAAGTGAATCCTTCCTTTACAGTTACAATTGGTACCAGTATGAATAACGCTTATTCAGAAATGGTCGAATTTTTAAAGAAAAAACCGTCACTGCCAACCGCTTTTTTTGCAGATAACGATATGATTGCTTTGGGAGCTATGAAGGCCTTAACAGAATATGGATATCGTATTCCGGAAGATGTGTCAATTATTGGATTTGATGATATTCCATATAGTGAGATTGCCTCTCCAAGATTGACAACAATCAGAGTGCCAAAGCAGGAAATGGGACAGGCGGCAGCCAGAAGAATGATAGAACTGATTAGGAAGCCGACCAACGCCAAGTTGAAAATACAAATTTGTACAAACTTCATTGAGCGGGACAGTGTAAAAGAATTATAATTTGATAAAAAGATTTATACATAATAGCGTAAACGTTTATATAAATATTCATATAAACGTTTACGCTATTTTTATGATTAAAAATATGAAAATGGAATAATAATGCAAATTATTTGTGCATATTTAATGAATATGAGACATATAAATTTTATAAAATAAACAAATTAGTAAAATTATATAAAAAATATATTGAACATATGAGTAAAATATTTATAATAATGTTTATATAAAGAACAAAAAACAGGAGGATTCAAAGAGTGAAAGTCAGCATTAAGAAGATCAGTGAACAAACTGGATATTCTCCGGCAACTGTTTCAAATGCTTTGAACCGGAAAAGAGGCGTTAATAAAGAAACTTCTTCAGAAATATTTCGAGTAGCAAAAGAACTGGGATATATCAATGAAACAAATATTACAAAAATAAAGTTTGTTCTTTATAAAACAAATGGGCTGATTACGGAAGATACTCCTTTTTTTTCACTTATGATCGACGGTTTTGAAAAAGAATGCAGAAAGTCGGGATATGAGATGGTTCTTTGCTATTTAGACCGAAGAACGCCGGACTTTGAAGAACAGGTAAAATGGCTTATTAATGATACAACATCCGCGGTTGCGCTTATGGGTGCAGAGTTAATGGAAACGGACGTGGGAATTTTTAAAAATGCAAAATGTCCATTTCTTACAATTGATTATTGGAGTTCAGACATGAGCTTTGACGGTGTTTCTATTAATAATTCAGATTCCTCCAGGATGGCAACAGAATATCTGTTGAACAGAGGACATAAACAAATTGGATATTTAAGAGGAAGATTCAGGATAAAAGCATTCAGATCCCGTGCTGTTGGATACACGATAGCACTGAACAAGAAGGGACTTGAGGTTGAAAATAAATTTACCTTTACATTAGATACCACTATGGATGGGGCATACAAAAGTATGGTTAAGATTCTTCAGGAGAAGCCGATCCTGCCAACCGCTTTTTTTGCAGATAACGATATGATTGCGCTTGGCGCGATGAAAGCACTGCAGGAATATGGATACCGTATTCCGGAGGAT
>JAEWWQ010000436.1 GCA_023458855.1 Bacillota bacterium | reverse complement strand
ACAGAACTGTTCAGCAACATTGGATGACGAAGGAAAAATTCAATTAGTAACAGAAGATATCAGAAATGGTAACGGACGTGCCATCAAATCAAAATTGTGGTCTCCAAACCGTGTTGATAAGATTGACGCTCCAGTTAATGCAATCTTCTGGATTATGAAAGATCCTACAATTCCACCAGTAGTAAAATTGAAAGGTGCTTCTTTGGCATCAGTTATGGGTGCAACACTTGCTACAAAGACTTCTACAGCAGAACGTGTTGCTGCCGGTACAGATTTAAATGCACTTCGTATTGTACCTTATGCTAACCCATTCAGAACTTACCCATTAGCTAATGACTATGAGAAATTCAAAAAATTAGTTGGTGATAAAAATGTAGATTGCTACATCATTAACACAGGCGATTTCATGGGCAAGAAAGTACAGCCTAAAGATACATTAGGTATTCTTGAAACTATCGTTGAAGGAAAAGCTTCCTTCAAACAATGGGGACCATTCGAAGACATCGAGATCATGGATTGGGAAGGATTTGTTCCTGATTTATCAGACAAAGCATATGCAGAACAATTAAAGGCTCGTATGCAGGATCGTGTAAATGCAGTTGAAAAATTCGCAACAGCAAAAGGCGGATATGACAAACTTCCTGAAGATGCTGAAGCAGCGCTTAAGAAAGTTGTTGAACAGGCAAATACACTTTAATTCAGCTTAGTTGAATGCTAACAGGACAGCGGCAGATTTTTCTGCCGCTGTTTTAAGGTTATAGGAAAATATAAAATGGATAAAAACAGTATGTTTAAAAATCAATTTCATCAGTTTGCCATATCAGAAGAAATTATTAGTTCGCTTTCTGTTTTAGGATATCAGGAACCGACCAGAATACAGGAAGAAGTGATACCGATTGCATTACAAAAATGTGATATCGTAGCAAAATCGCAGACGGGAAGTGGAAAGACAGCAGCTTTTGCGATTCCGATCTGTGAGATGGTGAACTGGGAAGAATATGCTCCGCAGGCTCTTATACTGGAACCTACAAGAGAATTGGCAGTACAGGTGAAGGAAGAAGTGTTCCATATCGGAAGACATAAGAGGCTAAAAGTACCGGTTGTATTTGGTGGAATGCCAGTTGATAAGCAGGCATTGACGTTGAAGCAAAAGTCTCATATTGTGGTAGGAACACCAGGACGCATTATGGATCATGTAAGAAAAGAAAATTTAAATCTTTCCAATGTCAGATTCCTTGTGATAGATGAAGCGGATCTGATGCTGGATATGGGATTTTTTGATGAAGTAAATAAGATAATGGAATTGTTACAGGATAAGTGCGTTAAGATGCTTTTTTCAGCTACACTTGGCGAACATCTGACGGCATTGATTCAAACTTATATGCATAATCCGGTTCATATTTTGCTGGAATCTGATAAACAGACAGTAGAACAAATAATACAGGAATATGTCGAAGTTGAAAAAGAAGATAAATATAAATTATTTCTAAGAATATTAATGGATGAAAATCCAAATAACTGTATTATTTTCTGCGCGACCAGAGAAATGGCAAATACATTATTTCAAAAATTGAAAAGAAATAAAATACGGTGTGGTGTACTGCATGGTGAGCTGGAACAAAAGGAACGGTTGCAGACGATAGATGACTTTAGAGACGGTAAGTTTCATTATCTGATAGCAACAGATGTTGCAGCAAGAGGAGTTGATTTTTCGGGAATTACACATGTATTTAATTATGATTTCCCAACAGGGAAAGAGACCTATGTTCATCGCATAGGAAGGACTGCAAGAAATGGTGCGTTTGGGAAAGCAATCAGCTTGATACAGCCAGACGAGAAGAAAATGCAAAATACTGTTGAGATGTATATTGGGCAGAAAATTCATCGTTATGATAAAGAAATCTGGGATGAAACACTTTTTTGGGAAAGACAAAAAGAAAAAATTATTATACAGAAGAGAAAAGGTGCAGGGTTCCAGAAGACGATTACCAGATTATCTATTGGTGGTGGAAAAAAATCCAAAATGCGTGCAGGAGATATTGTTGGAACCCTGTGCAGTATTGAGGGAATGACAGATCGCGACATCGGGATTATCGATATCAGGGATAGTCTGACTTATGTTGAAATTTTAAATGGAAAAGGACAGATGGTAGTTACTATTTTACAGGAGAAACCAATCAAGGGGAAGTTGAGAAAAGTAAGGATTAGCAGGAGATAAGAATTTTTTCTTCGAATGTAATAGTGTTTACCAAGATATGTTAATGAAAGAATTATAGCAAGGGGTTGTAAAAATATAGGTAATTGGATATAATATAACTAACCTGAAATGAACGATAATTCTTGTTGTTTTGAACCTACAGTTACTTTAAACGGGATTCCTACATCACCGTATGGATGTCAAGCCCCCATTATGCAGGGGAAGGCAGAAGTATTGGTTGCGGTCACCCACCTAGCATTAGCTAGGAGTCAAAAGACAAGAACCGTCATTTTGGGGAATAGACCAAAAGTATATTTTGGTGGTACAAAAGAAAAAAGCAGCCGAAAGGCTGCTTTTTTATATGACATTTTTTATTATTTAATTAAAGTGAAATATGGGGGCCTATGGAAAAATCAAAAAGATTATACATGAAGTTAAGTATGATAATAATTGGTATCCTGATACTGATTCTTATTGTATTGGGGGAACTAAGAAACACATCTTTACATAGTATAGAGAAAGAATATATTCCGGTTGCAGATGTAAAAGTTCTGCTAACAGAATTAAAGAAAAGCGAGAGTGACGAAATAGAAAAAATCCTGAAATCGGATTACGAGTACCTTTCTTATAAAACATATCTTGCAATTATAAAATATGTAGACAAGGGTGAACATCTTACTGATATACAGGATACAGATCCTGAAGATAAGTATGTAGAAAAAGAAACCTGGTATGATACGTATGATAAATTACTTGAATTTTATGATACAAAAAATAGCATTCAAAAAAAGACAATTATGATAATTGCAAGAGGGAAAGCAGTAGAAAGGGAAGATGGAAGTACTCTGGATGAAAATATCCTGTTTTCATTAGATGGAATAGAATATAAAGATGAACATCAGATATGCAGTGATGCTAAAAGTCCTATACAGGTGTATTTATGTGAAGACCGATTACTTGCAATAAGGAATGCGGAATTGGATAATTATAAGGAACAGAATTCTATTTATGAAGAAAATGATGACTACAAATTTGAAGAAAAAGAAAATAGGATAACATTATATAATATCTGGATAAAAAGTGCAGAAAAAGCTGAAGTTACTTTTTTATATAAGCAGCATATTATTCGAATGGAAGGATCCGGTGAGACAGAGCAGATTGCGGATATTCAGATTCAGGACGGAAAAATTGTTGAGAGTAAGAGTAAAAAGGAAAAATTAAGCGGAAAGGTAATTCGAATTGATAAAAATTCTAAGACACTTGTCTTAGAAGGAAAAGAAAGTATTTCAATATCTTCAAAAATGAATACATATAAAATACATGGGGTATTGCAGGAAGAAACAATTGCAGATATTGTGATTGGATATCAATTTACGGATTTTGTAATGGAAGATGGAGAAATATGTGCCGCACTTATTACGAAAGACGGAGATATGCAAAATATAAGAGTATTATTGTGCAATTCTGAATATAAGGGAATACTTCATGATACGGTAACATTAACAGCGGATTCTGAATATGAAGTAAGTTATAATGAGGAAAAAAAAATTTATGAACCTTCTGAAATATTACAGATAGAAGATTTGGGGTTGCAGGATGGAGAAAGAATCTACGTGAATCCCTCTGCTTTGTCTGCAAGAATACAAATTTCAAGTATTAAGAGGGCATCTGGGACTCCTGAATATAGGGGAACCCTGGAGATTGAGAAGAGAGAAGAAGGATATGTCATAACAAATGAACTCTTATTAGAAGAATATTTATATGCGGTTGTGCCCAGCGAAATGCCGGCATCGTATCCGGAAGAAGCTTTGCGGGCACAGGCTATATGTGCAAGAACATATGCATATAAATCAATGCTGCACGCGGGACTTTCCGAGTATGGCGCACATGTGGATGACAGCACAAGTTATCAAGTATATCATAATATAAATGAGGAAGCGGCAACAACAGATGCTGTAAATGCCACAAAAGGAGAAATACTGCGTTTTGGGGAGGAATTAGCAGGTGCCTATTACTATTCCACTTCCTGCGGATATGGTACAAATGCGTGTATATGGAGTGGAAATGAAAAGTCAGATTTTCCGTATTTACAGGCAAAACATATTAATAGTGACGAACAGGATGAAAATGAAACTATGCTTTCTGAAGAGGCGTTTGAGGCCTATATAACGACGAAGAATGACGCTGACTTTGAAAGTGAGGAAGGCTGGTACCGATGGAAATATACGGTTGAAAAGCTGAATCCAGATACGATATTGACTCGGTTAAAAGAAAGATATCAGGCCAACCCGGATTTGATTCTGACAGAAACGAAGGAAGATGTTTTTGAAAGTAAGGATATTGAGAAGATTGGAGAGATTTGTAATATTTATGTAGCCTCTCGAAATGAAGGAGGTGTTATCAGTGAACTTATAATAGAAGGAAGTAAATCTTCTTTTAAGATAATGACAGAATATAATATCAGATATGTATTGTCTGATGGGGTTTCAAAGGTAATCAAACAAGACCAGAGCGAAAGTGGTCCATCCATTTTGCTGCCAAGTGCCTTTGCAATGATTCAACCTACTATGGACAAAAATAGAGTTGTGGGATATTCTGTTATTGGTGGGGGATATGGTCACGGAGTAGGAATGTCACAAAATGCAGCAAAAGATATGGCAATGACAGGTTATACCTGTGAAGATATTGTAAATTTTTTCTATGAAGGAACCCAGATTTCCACAATTTATTAAAAAAGGGATGATAGAATGTATCGTTTATATAATATCATGAATGCTTTTATGAAGGAAATAAATAGGAATAGTATCAGCGCGCTTGCTTCCAGTGCTGCTTACTTTTTATTTTTGTCATTAATTCCGATTCTAATGTTAATTTGCTCGATCCTGCCTTATACACCGGTGACAGAAGCTGATCTGATGAACGTACTGAGTCAGCTCCTGCCGAATACAATTGCACCGCTGATTATTAGTATTATAGAAGATGTGTATGATAAATCACCGGCGGCAATATCAATTTCAGCACTGATTACATTGTGGTCTGCCGCAAAGGGAATCATGGCGATCAAAAGAGGAATTAATCTGGTAAACAAGGTGGAAGAAACCAGAAATTATATTTTGCTTCGAATACAAGCGGCTTTTTATACGGTCATTATGTTGGGTATTATTGTATTTTTCCTCTTTGTGATGGTCTTTGGTAATGTAATTGCTGATTTTGTATCTTCCAATCTACCGGACTTTTCAAATTTCTGGCAATTCAGTATGCACTTTCGCTTTTTATATGTGTGGGTTGTTTTGACATTCCTGTTTGCCTGTCTGTATTCCTGGCTGCCAAATAGAAAGCTGAAGTTCCGTACACAAATACCGGGTGCATTATTCAGTAG
>JAEWWQ010000435.1 GCA_023458855.1 Bacillota bacterium | reverse complement strand
CTGAAAGAAAAGGTGAAGGCACTTATATTAGAACCAAATCATATAGATTTGGGACTTGCAGCAAAGGAATGGCTTGATACTTTCGCCTATGGTTCCTTAAATGGACAGGCAACCAATAAGCTGATAGAAGCACTTGAGGACTGTGGAAGTGATCTGTGCAGGGATATTTTGAAGGATAAAGATTTTCTTGCCAAGAAGTCCCAGTGGATATTTGGTGGTGATGGATGGGCATATGATATCGGATTCGGCGGACTGGATCATGTATTAGCCAGCGGACAGGATATCAATATCATGGTATTTGATACAGAAGTATATTCCAACACCGGCGGACAATCCTCAAAGGCTACACAAACGGGTGCAATTGCCCAATTCGCAGCGGGCGGTAAAGAGATGAAGAAAAAAGATCTGGCAGGCATGATGATGAGTTATGGCTACGTGTATGTTGCACAAATAGCCATGGGATCCGATTACAATCAGACGGTGAAAGCAATTGCAGAAGCAGAAGCTTATCCAGGCCCTTCCTTAATCATTGCATATGCGCCATGTATCAGTCATGGAATTAAGACTGGTATGAGCAGCGCACAGGCAGAAGAAGAGAAAGCTGTCAAAGCAGGATACTGGCACTGCTTTAGGTACAATCCACAGCTCAGGGAAGAAGGAAAGCCGGAATTTGTTTTAGACAGTAAGATGCCTACAGAAGATTATAAAGCATTTTTAAATGGTGAAGTCAGATATAATGCCCTGACACATTCCAATCCGGAAAAAGCGGAGATTTTATTTGATAAGGCCGAAAAAAATGCAAAAAGAAGATATGAATATCTTGAAAAATTAGTTGCTTTCTATGGAAAGGAATAAAATAGTGGGCAGATGATATCTGCCCACTATTTATCTAAAGAATATGGTTATCTTTAGTATTGCAAGCAATAGGGAGGAAATAGTATGCAATATATCATTGCTTTTTTGGAGGGAATTATTACATTTGTGTCTCCTTGTTTGTTACCAATGTTACCTGTTTATATTACTTATTTTGCAAATGGGGAGAATAATAGACTCAAAGCTTTAAAAAATGCGTCAGGTTTTGTTGCAGGGTTTTCTCTTGTATTTATAGCATTAGGTGCTTTTGCGGGAACTATGGGGAGTGCATTGCAGCATCATAAATCAGCTGTAAATGTAATTACCGGAGGCATTGTGGTGTTATTGGGATTGAATTTTATGGGTATTCTTAACATTGGCTTTCTGAATAAAACAAAGAAAATGAATTATGCATCTGAGAAAAATAACGTATTTACTTCGTTCCTCTTTGGGGTTGTTTTTTCAATTGGCTGGACGCCATGTGTAGGTGCCTTCTTAGGTTCGGCACTTATGCTGGCTTCAGAAAGGGGCTCCTTCCTCGAGGGAGTCTTAATGCTGTTTGTGTATTCTTTGGGATTGGGAGTTCCATTTGTAATCAGCGCATTGTTGATTGATAAATTAAAGGCAACTTTTGAATTCATAAAGAAACATTATATGGTTATAAATAAAATATCGGGAATTTTCCTGATTCTGATTGGAATTCTAATGATGACTGGAATGATGGGGTATTTTTTAGCGTTATTAAGTTTTTGAACATGGATATATTTTTTGGTTAGAAAGATAGGAGAAAAGCATGAATCAGTATGTAAAGACGACAGGTGCCATGATAGGATTTGTTCTTCTGATAGTTATCAGTATCGCAGCCTATAATAAATTAACAAAAGGCTATGAAGCAGATCGCTTGCAGGAGCAGACAAATGCGGAGGATACGGGGGCAACCACAGAAGAAAGTGAAGAAGAATCAACAAAGGAAACAGAGAAAGAAAAATCAAAAGCACCTGATTTTACTGTCGTAAATGCAAAGGATGAAGAGGTTCTGTTTTCAGAATTAACAGGAAAGCCTATTCTATTGAATTTTTGGGCAAGCTGGTGTTCTCCATGTAAAAGCGAGATGCCGGCATTTCAGAAGGCTTATGAGACATATGGAGAGGAAGTAGAGTTTGTAATTGTTAATTTGACAGATGGCGCAAGAGAAACAAAAGAAAGTGCAATGGATTTTATTGCAGAAAATGAATATACGTTTCCCGTGTATTTCGATGTAAATCAGAGTGCGGCTTACGCATATTCGATATCGTCTATTCCGACGACTTATTTTATTGACAGTGATGGTACTGTAGCAGCGTATTCTCAGGGGGCACTGGAGGAAGAGACATTATTAAAAGGAATTGATATGATCCGCAAAGAAAATTAAATAATAAATGTTAGTTGATGATAAGGAGCTGGTTTTCAGCTCCTTATTTACGTGAGTAGTGAGGAGAGAGAAAATGTGCCTGCACATTCATAGGACAAACCAGGAATGAATATATTGTTCGTGACAAGTGAAGTTGACCTTGATTTGTACGCGACCAAAGGTCGCAGATGGGAGCAAAAAATGATTACAGCTTATGAACTTGAAGAATTTCAAAAGATATCTGTACGAGATGTGGATATCAATACACTATATGACGTCAAGGAAATGGAAATAGCGGATTCCCTGCCTGTTTGTGAGCGTATGAAAATGATGCTTACTATGTATGGAAATCCTTATCTTTATAGAGATGGGGATGTAAAAGTTAAGTGCAGCTTTGCAGAGGATGGGAATACCTTGAGGGAAAAACTGGAAACTATTTTGAAAATAAAATAAAAAGAAGAAATTATAAAGGGGCTGCAATATGAAGGAGGAAGCAACTCGAATTTATGATGCTGCTATTTATGTCAGATTGTCTAAGGATGATACAGATATTTTCCAAGGTTCTGCTAAAACGGAAAGTGACAGTATTACAAATCAGAAGGCACTTATTATAGAGTTTCTGAAAGATAAACCGGATATTCGTATTATTGATATTTTTACGGATGATGGATATAGTGGTTCGGACTTTGACCGTCCTGGATTTCTCGGTATGTTAGAACAAATATACATGGGAAAGATCAATTGTGTGATTGTAAAAGACTTATCAAGGCTTGGGCGCAATTATATCGAAACAGGAAGATATGTAGAACGTATCTTTCCAGCTCTTGGTGTGCGGTTCCTATCGGTAAATGATTCTTATGACAGTGTAAATAG
>JAEWWQ010000434.1 GCA_023458855.1 Bacillota bacterium | reverse complement strand
AAAGAATTTTTAAGAAGGAATATGGGTGTTCACCATGCCAGTATTTAATAAGTATTAGAATCGAAAAGGCTAAAAAATATCTGAAGAAAAAAGAAGTAATGATTACCGATATTGCATTACTGTGTGGATTTTCCAATGCATCGAGTTTCTCTTCTTATTTTTATAAGACAGTAGGAATTAAACCTTCTGAATATAGAAAAATATATGAAATATTATGAGTAAGCAGAATTTTGTAAGAAAATGATAATATAATGGTATTTCCATTTTTCTCAGTATGATAGTGTTCTATATTATAGGTATGGAAAGGATGAGAAATATGACAAAGAAGGAAGTTATAGAAGCAATAAACAAAAACCCGGTTTTTTATCTTGCGACAGAAGAAAACGGGCAGCCACATGTAAGAGGAATGCTCTTGTATAAGGCAGATGAAAATGAAATTGTATTTCATACTGGAAAAATGAGGGAGCTTTTTTCCCAGCTGATGAAGAATGATAATGCAGAATTATGCTTTAATGCAGATGGTGTGCAAATTAGAATAAGCGGTAAACTTGAACTTGTTGAGGATAATGCATTAAAAGATGAGATTGCAAATCATCCCAGCAGAGCCTTTTTGAATTCATGGAAAAATGCAGTGACCATTAATGAATTTCATGAACAATTTGCGGTATTCCGACTTAGAAAAGGCAAAATAACATTATGGACAATGGAAAGAAATCTTGAACCCAAAATAGAATTAGAGTTTTAATGTAATTTCAAATTGAATATTTATGCCAGATGATGGCATCCGTGTCTTACAAAAAGATTGGTATTATGCCAGTCTTTTTTATTTAAAAAAACAATATATATTTATTGTAAAACGATAAATATATATTGAATTGCAATCAGTAAAGTGATATAGTTAAAAAAATAGACAAATTAAAAGTAAAATAATAGTAGGAGAGAGTTTGGATGAAAGACAAAATAACTGTTTTTACTAAAAGAGTATTAGATTTTATGTTTTATGCAGGGATATTAGTTTGTTTGACCCTGCCAATAAGTATTAGATTTTACGGGCGTTACAATTCTTATTTTGCGGATAATTATATGGAGCTATGCATTATTTTTTTTCTGTCCGGAATTTTTGCTGTGTTGATAATTTTAGAATTACGAAGAATGTTTCGCTCTGTTATTAATGATAATTGCTTTGTGCAGGAAAATGTAATAAGTCTGAAAAGAATGGGAACTTATAGTTTTGCAATTGCAGCAATTACCTGTTTTCGTATTTTATTATATTTTACACCTGCAGTTTTTGTAGTAATTCTGGTATTTATCATAGCTGGTCTTTTCAGCAAAGTACTATCAAGAGTTTTTGATAAAGCAGTATCTTATAAACTTGAAAATGATCTGACTATATAGGAGGTACAGAATGTCAATAATGATTAATCTTGATGTAGTTATGGCACAAAGAAAAATGGGATTGACGGAACTTGCAGGCGAAGTAGATATTACAATGGCTAATTTATCTATTTTAAAAAATAATAAGGCAAAAGCAATTCGTTTATCAACATTAGATGCAATCTGTAAGGCTTTACACTGCCAACCAGGGGATATATTAGAGTATATAGAAGAAATAGATGAATAAGCAAAAGTGGAGGAAATAATTTTATGGATAATAACAATAAGGAAATTCAAACTTATGCGGAATATCAGACAGCGGTTCGAAATATTCCCCAAAAAATAACCGTAGATTCCAAAGAAGAAAGTATCATGAAAAAGCAATATCCCTTTTTTGCAATAGTGGCAGCAGTCTATGCCATCTTCAGCACGTTTTGTTTATATAAAAATGTATCAGGAATTACAGCACCTATATTTGTAGCAGGGACCTTTATTTATATTTTTCTAAGTATAAGAAAATTAGAGATTTCTCTGCAAAAGGACAGTATTTTCTATATTGTAAGTATTGTGTTATTAGGCTTCTCACTATTTTTAACAGATGATGGTAAGATAATAGTTATGAATTACTTAGGAATATTTTTACTAATCATTATTTTTATGTTACATCTTTTCTACCAGGATAAGGAATGGAGTTTTGAAAAGTATATGTCTGTAATTGGAAATCTATTGATCGAAGTGATAGCAGCACTTGGGACACCATTTAGTTATGCAAAGGCGTACATGAAAGAGAACAGGAACGGAGAAAATAGTGTCTTAAACAGGAATATAAAAAATATAGCAATTGGTCTTGGAATTGCAATACCATTATTAATAGTAATACTGGCTCTATTAATCAGTGCAGATAGAATCTTTGGAGAATATATTGTACAGATTGTAGAGGGAGTAGTAATTCCCGGGAATTTAATAGGAATATTACTATTAACTATTTTTGTCTTTTTTACATCATTTTGTATGATATCAGCTTTGTCAAAAAAAGGTATAAAAGAAGAAATAACAGATAAAAAACATCAGGAACCAGTAATTGCCATTACATTTACAATAATATTATCATTCATCTATCTGATATTTTGTATCGTACAAATTATGGGACTATTTTTAGGTGAGATGGAGCTACCTTCGGGTTATTCCTATGCGGAGTATGCGAGAGAAGGATTCTTCCAGTTGCTGGGTGTTTCTCTGATCAATCAGATTCTGGTGCTGATTTGTTTATCTTACTTTAAAGAAAGTAAGATATTAAAAGGAATTTTAACCTTTATTTCATTGTGTACCTTTATTTTAATTGCTTCGAGTGCATATAGAATGATACTTTATATAAATGTGTATCATTTAACTTTTTTGAGAATTTTTGTACTGTGGGCATTACTCGTAATATTTTTAATAATGGTTGGAATTCTTATTTATACCCATAAACAGTCATTTTCATTATTTCGTTATAGCATGATTGTTGTAACTATATTATATATATGCTTGGCATATAGTCATCCAGATTACTTGATTGCAAAAGTAAATGTAAATGAGATACAAAATAATGTAGAAAAAATGGAATTAACAAAATATTACGATTCTAATTATTTATTCCGGTTATCATCAGACGCAGCACCTGTTCTAGTAGAATATTCAAAGTCAAAGGACAGCAATATAATGGATTATGAAATAGAAGATAGGAAGCATTATTTTGAGCAGATTGAAGAAGATTATCATAATATGAATATTCGCTCTTTTAATTTATCCAGATATATAGCAGGAAAAATTTATGATAAAGAATCAATAAAACAGATAGTAGGAGCATAGGCAGTGGTTACAATAGAAGAAAAGGAACTATTTGAAAAATCATGCAGAAAAATAATAAATAAGGAACGGGAACGACTTGGAATAGGAACATTAAGTGAAAAGACGGTTCATGCTGTACTTAAGAATTATCTTGTACCTAAAGAAATGTATCATGAGCAAAAATGTGAAGGGTATGTTGCAGATATTCTGTATGAAGGTGAGATTATAGAGATTCAGACAGCAAATTTTAATATGCTTCGGAGAAAATTAGATGCTTTTTTACCAAAGTATGAGGTAACGATTTGTTATCCGATACCGGCTACAAAATGGCTGTTCTGGATTGATGAGAAAACCGGCGAAATTACGAAAAAGAGAAAATCGCCAAAGAGTGGTACTATTTATCAGGTATTCTATGAATTATATAAGATAAAGATGTATTTGAAAGATCCGCACCTTCATCTTCGCTTATTACTAATTAATGTGGAAGAATACAGACTTTTAAACGGATGGAGCAATGATAAGAAAAAAGGTTCCACAAGATTTGACCGAATTCCGGTTGAGATTGAAAAAGATATAGTGATTAATTCGATTGAAGAATATGAACTATTTTTACCATTAGAATTGCCAGTTGCATTTACTTCTGAAGATTATCAGAAGGCAACAAAGTTAACAAGAAAGAATGCGCAGACAGCTTTAAATGTATTAACTTCTCTTGATACTGTGATACGCGTAGGAAAACGGGGAAAAAATATTTTGTATGAGAGAAAAGCGCAGAAATGATTGGCTAATAATCAGAAAGAGTATATACTATAACTGATAGCATCACCAAAAATATTTGTGCGAAGGAGACTATACTTATGAAATTACTGGAAGAAAGAATACTGGCTGAGGGCATTGCAGAAAATGAAAATGTAATAAGAGTAGATGGTTTTTTAAATCATCAGGTAGATCCGGTATTAATGGAGGCTATTGCAAAAGATTTTGCTGAGCATTTTAAAAATCAAGGTATTACAAAAGTCGTTACAATAGAAAGTTCGGGTATTGCTCCAGCGTTACTCACAGCCAAAGAATTAGGTGTAGAATTGATTATCATGAAAAAGCAACCATCAAAAGTATTATATAATGATCTATATCAGACAGTAATTGCTTCCTTTACAAAAGATACTTCTTACGAATTAACAATGTCAAAGAATTTTTTAAATGAGAATGACCACGTGTTAATTATTGATGATTTCCTGGCCTATGGAGAAGCGGCAGCAGGTGCCATTCGCCTGGTTCGTATGGCACATGCAACGATAGCGGGTGTTGGTATTCTGATTGAAAAAACTTTTCAGGAAGGTCGCCAGAAAGTAAAAGAATGTGGTGCTAATGTATATTCTCAAGTTAAAATCAAAAAACTGGATGCGGGAAAAATAGAATTGGAAAAGATATAATTTTTAATAAAAGGGATCCCAGAGAAATTGCTTTCAAGGATCTCTTTTTGTATATTAAATTAAGAAGGAGAGTGTTACATATGAAGTTGATATCTTGGAATGTAAATGGTTTGAGAGCATGTGTACAAAAAGGCTTCGAAGATTTTTTTAAGGAAATAAATGCAGATATTTTCTGTATTCAGGAAAGTAAGATGCAGGAAGGGCAACTGGAGCTTCCTCTTGAAGGATATCATCAATATTGGAATTATGCACAGAAAAAAGGATACTCAGGAACTGCCATATTTACAAAACAGGAACCGATATCCGTAGCAAAAGGAATAGGAATAGAAGAACATGATACAGAAGGCAGAGTAATCACGTTAGAATTTGATACATTCTACCTGGTTACGGTATATACACCAAATTCAAAGAGGGAATTAGAACGCCTGGATTATCGTATGTTATGGGAGGATGCTTTTAAAGTCTATTTGAAAAGTTTGGAAGAAAAGAAACCTGTTATCGTATGTGGGGATATGAATGTTGCACATAATGACATTGATTTAAAGAATCCAAAAACTAACCATAGAAATGCAGGTTTTACAGATGAAGAAAGACAGAAATTCAGCGCCTTACTGGATGCAGGATTTATAGATACGTTCCGTTATTTTTATCCTGAACAGGCAGATATCTATTCCTGGTGGTCTTATCTGTTTCATGCAAGAGAAAAAAATGCAGGATGGAGAATAGATTATTTCTTGACTTCAAAAAGTCTTCAAGATAAATTAGAAGATGCAAAGATTCATATGCAGGTCATGGGCTCTGACCATTGCCCTGTTGAATTGGATATTAATTTATAGAATGAGATTTTATAGGAAAGGCTTAATAAAGGTATGACACAGATACAGAAGTTACAACTTAATAATGCAGTTGAAAAAGTGCTGCATGCACCCTGCAATACGATAAAAGATAAGCTGGAATGGACCTTTGTATTTGATTTTAATCTGCCCATGGAAGAAATAAGCAATACGAGTAAAGAAATTGTAAATACATTGAAACAGCATAGTCCTGTTTTTCAAAATGCCAGATTAAATGTAGTAGAGTGGAAAAGTGATAATGAAATTGAACATAAAATTGTATCGATGCCGCTCATTCAAATGGGGTCCTATTTCAAAGATTATAAAACTCAGCAGAAAAAGAAAAAGATAGAAGAATTAGTTGTACAGTTAAAATTATATCAGGCAAGATCAAAATTAATTATTTTGTTGACGGACGAGAATTATCTTTTAGAAGACAGGAATAAATGGGAGCAGCACATGAATCCGTTTTTATGGAAAAGGATGTTTTTGGTTCATGATAATACATGTAAGTTTTTAAATTCCAATAAAGGGCAGATAGGAGCTAGTTATGAAAAAAGTATTACTTGTAATTGATATGCAAAATGATTTTATTAATGGTTCACTTGGCAGTAAAGAAGCGGTTGCAATTGTGCCAAAGGTGGTTGAAAAGGTAAAGCAGGCACAAAAAAATAAGGTTAAAATTATTTTTACCAAAGATACACA
>JAEWWQ010000433.1 GCA_023458855.1 Bacillota bacterium | reverse complement strand
TCTTCATACATCCGAAGTAACAGTTCCTGTCTTGAAAATGTTTGGAATTTTGCTTTTTTATTTATTATATCTTCTTTATTAATTATTTTTAAGTCCGCTTTTTTCATTTCAGCCAGGTTTTCATTTCTATTTTCAAAAATATTTTCCGACTCATTGCTTATCTCGTACTGGCATATTGCAATATCACTGTCATATTTTATACATGCATTATATAATTTATTAATGAATTGTGGCGCAATATAATCATCCGAATCCAGAAACGCAACATATTCGCCGCGCGCTATGCTGATTCCGGCATTCCTTGCATCTGATAAGCCGCCGTTTTCTTTATGAATCACTCTTATTCTGGCATCTTTTTTGCTATATGCATCACACATCCGGGGACAATTATCCGGGGATCCATCATCTACCAGAATAATTTCCAGGTTCTCATAAGTCTGACACAAAACAGAATCTACTGCTCGTTCCAGGTATGCTTCCACCTTATAAATTGGCACAATCACTGATATTAACGGCTGCATGTCATTCTCCTTATCACTTTTACAATTACACCACGAAGTGTTATCAGGATATAGGTCTTTGTAAAATGTCTTCTTGCAAAAAAATAATAAATAATACGATAATCCAGAAGTTTCAATTGGACACGACCTTCTTTTGGCATCTTCGCCCATGCATTGTAATACTGCCTTATCACTTTCATTTTTTCAGTTTTTTTAATCTGAGTTTCAAAAGCCAGGCCCTCTAGCGCATCCATAAATTCAACAGCTGCTTTACTCTTCAATACCGATGCGCGCAGTTCACTTTCTGTATCTGCATTCACCCAAATAGTTTTACAGAAATCGTTAAGCATATCATATAAATGAAACGCTGTTTCTATTCGGTCATCTCTCTTTTTTGTGGATAATGTAGTCCCTCTGTCATCCTGAATATAATTACAGACAGGAACCTGTATGACGCAGAAGGAACGAATCTGAGTCATATAAGCAATATTAAACAAGAGATCTTCACCAAGATTTTTATCCCGTGGGAAGCGATTCTTTACTAATTCTGTACGGTACAATTTATTCCACGGCATATTTAGGAATTGCTGCTCATATAGCTGCAAAAACTCTTTTTCTGAATCCCTGCATCTATAGCAGCCTTGAAAATCAGGTAACTTTAAGACATTTTTTCCGAAATAGTGATGATAAAATCCCGCAATTACCATATCTGCATCCCATTTCTTAATTGCATGCAGCATTTTTTCACATGCATCCTTTTCTAAATAATCATCACTGTCTAAAAATTGTATATATCTTCCGTTCGCGGCATCAATTCCTGCATTTCTGGCTGCCGATACTCCCTGGTTCCCCTGGTGGATCACCTTGATGCGAGCGTCTTGTCCGGCATAGGTATCTGCTATTATTCCAGATGCATCTGCGGATCCGTCCACAATAATTATAATCTCAAGTTCTTTATAAGTCTGAGCACATATACTTTGTATGCAGCGTTCTAATGTCTTTTCACTTTTATATACCGGAATTATAATGCTTATCATTACTTTCTCCATTCAAAATCAGAAGTTCAGAGGTTGCAAAGCCAAAACATAAATTGCTATCAGATTCAATATTACGGAGAAACCAATTAAAATCTTATTAAAAAGTAATTCGCTTATCCGGCATTTATATTTTTGATTATAGAAACAATAACAAACTGGAAGAAACAGGGGCATAAAGTAGCGTGCCTGCACTCCTTCAATTGTCGGATTGCCGACAGGGGTATAGGATACGTACATTGATGTCCATATAATTGCCGACACTCCAAATATCATAAGCAGGTATAAGAGTTTATATTTCATGGATAATACCGGTCTCACCTCGGTTTCCGGCCGGAATATACAAGCCAGTCCCAAAACAATTACTCCCGTAATTGTAAAAACACCTGATAAATTACCCAGATAGCCATAATTAAAAAATTCGTATTGGCCGGTCATATAATAGAAAAGATCGCCAAACATGGATATCAGTAACAATTTGGAATATGAGAAGGGATTCGCGAAAATATATTGTATCTGTCCCAGCACACTGGTTCCCTGGTTCCGTTTGTCACCGGCATATGCCAGATTCCCGACTAACTCATAATTGGAGCTTGTCGATACCGGCGGAAAAAATATGGTATATAACAGTAGTCCGGCAATTACCACAACAGCCATACGAAATCCCCATGTCTGTATCCTGTTCTCAAATCTTTTTTGGGATAAAAATACGAGTATCAATGCCATTATAATATAGATTGGTTTTGCTGTACTTCCCGCTATATAAGCACTTAATACAAGCAATACCTGTACCCAGGTGATTTTCTTCTTATCTTCCTGTATCATATTCGTTGTCAGCACGACCGCCAATAACAAGAAACCATTTACTACAGCATCGTAAGTAAAACCGGATGCGGCAAACAAACTATTTGGAATCAATGCCAGCATCGCAACAATTCCTTTTCCGCCCTTTGCATATTTCACAGCCAGATATCCCAAAAAAGTAAAAAATAATAGATTTCCCAGTTTCCCTAACATCATATTCCACGCAAACGGCATTTGCAGCATACGGCCAATTTTAATAAACAGGGCAATTGGTATATAAGATCGGTCAGTATATGTGATGAACCTGCTTTGTGTCGAAATATCTGCCCATGAGAAATCATTATTCACGTCTTCATAAGCCTCTACCAAGGCTCTTTCCTCTGTATTGTGAAAGATTGGGAGATCATTGCCGCGCATACGCATTGCTGTCTCGGTTGTCTCTATTGTGGAGCCAAAAGATATCTCATATGCCCTGGTGGCATGCACATATTCATCAAATCCTATTTGATTGGTACCAACGCACAGAATCAGAAAACTGCCCAGGATCAGTGCGGATACTGCAAAGATAATTTCCGGCTTATCCGCAAAAATTCTGCCAAATGTTATAAAAGATAACACTACACCTATGCAGATTATCATAAACAGCACTCTCAGCCAGTTTATCGCTGCAATATTTACGATTGATAACTGCATTCCCGAAATATCCGGTTTTTCTACAGAATTATATTGATATACAATTCTGTCACCAGTTCGATTCAATGTAACAACGGCAACATCGAGGCGTGCATCAATAATACCATCAATTCCTTCAAATACGTTCCGGTCTCCCTGAAATAACGAGAGCGTATAATTACCATTCTCCTCCAG
>JAEWWQ010000432.1 GCA_023458855.1 Bacillota bacterium | reverse complement strand
GGTGGGACTATCGGGAAAAGCTTTTTTGCCAATGATTCTTGGATTTGGTTGTACAGTTCCGGCAATTATGGCAACACGTGCATTGGAAACAGAACATGACAGAAGAAAGACCATGATTATTACACCTTTTATGTCATGTTCAGCAAGGTTACCGATTTATGTGCTTTTTTCAGAAATGTTTTTCCCAGATTATCCCTATATAATTTGTTTTCTGATGTATGTAATCGGACTTATAACAGCGATTCTTGTTGCGCTTGTGATGAATAAGCTGGAAAAGGGTAAAATGAATGATTCTTTACTTATTGAGCTGCCGGAATATAAAAAACCAAATGTACGTACCATCCGTATCTATGTATGGACAAAATTAAAAGACTATCTGACAAAAGCCGGAACTACTATTTTTATTGCGTCCATTATCATATGGCTTTTATTAAATTTGGGTATCAAGGGTATGGTTGCAAATGCGGGAGATAGTTTCGGAGCAATGCTTGGTAAGATTCTGGTACCAGTGTTAGCGCCTGCCGGCCTTGATATGTGGCAGATAGCGGTAGCCCTGATATCTGGTATCTCAGCGAAAGAAGTTGTAGTGTCTAGTTTTGCGGTTCTTTTTGGAGTGACCAATGCCAATTCGCCAACGGGTATGCAGACGATCGTTTCCAATATTCATCGATTGAATCCTGATTTTGGTTCTGTAAATGCACTTTCATTAATGATTTTTTGCCTGTTATATGTTCCTTGTGCTGCTACAATTGCTACGATTAAGAAAGAAAGCAATTCCTGGAAATTTACAGGTTCCATAATCGCATTTCAAATTCTGTTTGCATGGTTTATGTCTGTTCTTGTTTATCAGATCGGTTCAGTCTTATTCTGAGTGAAAGAAGAAGCGTTGGTGAATTCGTTATTTTGTTAACAATATTGCTCTATTACATCTTGATTTCCTCGTTGGTTTGTGTCAAAATAGGTAATGGCAATTTAGACACAAACCAATGAGGACTTTGTATTATGGAGGAAAGTAATGAGAGGTATTGATACTCAAGTCAGGAAAGTAAGAAGAAGAGTATTTAAAGAAGTAGCAAATCTGGCTTACAACTCAGAAAATCTGATTGATGACATGGAAGCTTTACCATATAAAATAGTAGATACGGATCATCCTGAATATTGGGAGAGTATTTATCGTGAAAGAGCTGTTATCAGAGAGCGTATGCGTCTTGCAATGGGAATGTCCCTAAGACCTGAGAACCAGCCGGTACATGTGACACAGGGATTAGAAGAAAGTAATATTTCCGATAAATATTATGAACCGCCATTGATGCAGGTAATTCCTTCTGCATGTAATGCGTGTCCGGAAAATGATTATGAAGTAACCAACAGATGTATGGGATGTCTTGCTCATCCATGCCGTGAAGTATGCCCAAAGGGTGCCATCACCATGGTAAATGGAAAGTCTTATATCGATCAGGAAAAGTGTATCCGTTGCGGTAAGTGCAAAGCGATATGCCCATATGATGCTATTTCACATCAGGTAAGACCATGTGCAGCTGCCTGTGGCGTGAATGCAATTAAGAGTGATGAGCATGGGCGTGCCAAAATTGACAATGATATTTGTGTATCCTGTGGACAATGTATGGTAAGCTGTCCTTTCGGTGCGATTGCAGATAAGTCGCAGATATTCCAGTTAATCCGTGCGATTCAGTCAGGCAGGAAGATCATCGCACAGGTGGCACCGGCTTTTGTCGGCCAGTTCGGAAATGTATCGCCTGATGGAATCAAGTCAGCATTAAAAGAACTTGGATTTTTTGACATATATGAGACGGCAATTGGTGCGGATATGGGTGCTATCGCAGAAGCAGAACATTATGTTCATAAAGTGGCTACCGGAGAATTGCCATTTCTGCTGACTTCCTGTTGTCCGTCATGGTCTATGCTTGCAAAAAAATTCTTCCCGGAAACAATCGGAAACATATCGAATGAATTAACACCTATGGTTGCTACTGCAAGAGAAATCAAGAAGGAGCATCCTGATGCGAGTGTTGTTTTTATAGGACCATGTGCTGCTAAAAAGTTAGAAGCGATGCGTAGAACCGTCCGTTCCGATGTTGATTTTGTCATTACATTCGAAGAATTAGTAGGAATGTTCGAAGCAAAAGGGATTGCATTGGAAAAAGTAGCGGTAAATGATAAAATGGATGATGCGACCGGAGCCGGCAGAGGATATGGTGTTGCTGGCGGAGTTGCCACTGCAATTGAAGAATGTATCAGAGAATATTATCCGGATGTAGAGGTAAATATAGAACATGCGGAAAGTCTTACAGAGTGTAAGAAAATACTTATGCTTGCAAAGATGGGTAAAAAGAATGGCTGTCTGATTGAAGGAATGGCATGCCCCGGTGGTTGCGTTGCCGGTGCCGGAACTAATATTGCAATCAATAAAGCAACAAAGGAAGTAAATACCTTTAAGGCATCTTCCAGCGAAAGAATACCAAAGAAAGATAGTAACGGAGGAAATGAAAATGAGTAAAGTCAGAACTCGTTTTGCACCAAGTCCTACAGGAAGAATGCATGTAGGTAATCTAAGAACGGCTTTGTATGCATACTTAATTGCAAAGCATGAAGACGGAGATTTTATACTGAGAATAGAAGATACAGATCAGGAACGCTTTGTAGAGGGCGCGGTTGAAATTATCTATCGAACATTAGAGAAGACGGGCCTTGTTCATGATGAAGGCCCGGATAAAGATAAAGGGGTAGGTC
>JAEWWQ010000431.1 GCA_023458855.1 Bacillota bacterium | reverse complement strand
ACGCTAATTAGTTCCATTCCAAACTCCTTTATTTTTCTTTATTTTATATACTCTTTCACATTAGAGGAATCTACCTTTTCAAATGGTACCCAGACGTACTTACCATCTTCCGAAGCACCTTCTATTGTAGTTGCTGTTTTTCCTGAACCCAATACAATCCCCGCTTCTACTGCTGCCTCTCCCTGACCGACTGCCGGCTGATAAACGGTAAATACCATGTCTCCATCTATAATTGCCTGGCAGCCTTGTTCTGTTGCATCAATGCCAAGAATCGGAAGTGTGGAAATATCAATCTTATTCTCTTTACAGGATTCAATAATTCCAAGAGCCATGGCATCATTATTACAAGCCACACAGTCAACCGGTTTCCCGGTTTTCAGAAAAATGTCAAACATTTCTTTTGCAATATCAGTATCCCAGTCTGCATTATCTGTAAATACATAATTAATTTTCTTGCCCGAATCATTTAAAGCGTTCTTTAATGCATCTGTTCTGCCTTCTGTTGCAGAGTGAAGATTCTGCCCTTTTATAACAGCAATATTAATCTCATCCTTAGATGCAAACTTTTCTAAGATATATTCTGCCTGAAATGCTCCCGCTACCTCTTCATTAGAACCAACATACATGTATTTATCTTTTTCCAGATAATTTGCATCCGGACAACTGTTGAAAAATACGATTGGCAATTCTCCTGCGGCTGCCTCTAATTGGAGTGCTGTATCTGTATCAACCGGATTACATAAAATAACATCATATCCATCCGTTACCGCCTGTTCAATCTGACCGACCTGCACTTCAATAGAGTTTTCAGAATCAAGGATATCTAATTGCACGCCTTTACTTTCCGCATAGCTTTTTGCTGCATTTGCAAGATTTGTTCTGAATGTATCAGGACTGGATAATAATAATACCATTTTCATATTAGTACTTAAAGATACTGATCCATCAACCGCACCGCATCCATATAGGGAAATTGTCAGTATGATGAGTATCATTATCAGACTCATTCTTTTTCTCATTTTATCTATACTCCTTTTATCATTAGATTCTAAATGCCTGTACTTGTTTTTCTAATTTTTCTGATGTCTTGGCAAGTTCTCTTGAACTTTCCGCAACATCTTCACTATTTTTCGTAATGTTATTGGATTGATTTACCATATTTTCAGCTGTCGCTAAAATCTCATCTGCACTGGCTGCCTGCTCTTCTGAGATTGCTACCACAGAGGTAGCTACATCATCCACTTTTCCTACTTTATCTATCATGTCCTTAATCAAACTATTTGTTTGCTGGATATTATCAAAAATTGCATTAAATGTTTCTACTGCTGTATTAATCAATTCACTGCTGCCGTTAATATTTTGTGCGCTTTCTCCTGCCTGGTCAACTGCATTTTTTACTAATAGGTTAACTTCGCCTATCAGATTAGAAATATTCTGAACGGCATCGGCACTTGTCTGTGCCAATTTTCCAATTTCAGTCGCAACAACTGCAAATCCTTTTCCTGCTTCACCGGCTCTGGCAGCTTCAATAGAAGCATTCAGTGACAACAAATTCGTTTCTTCCGCAATATTACCTATTAGACCAATAATATTTTTGATCTCTTCAGATGCCGTACCCACTTCGTTGATTGCCTTTTCCAATTCTCCAATGGAAACTTTAATATTATCCATAGCCAATCCTACTTTTTGCATATCGTCCCGGCCTTTTTCAGATACCGCAACCGTTTCCTGCATTTTTTCATCCACAACAACACTGTCATCTTTTGTACCTGAAACAACCATTGCTAATGTTGTAGCACTATTTGCAATCTCATTAACAGATACAGACAGTTGATCTACTGTTTCATTCAGTTCACGCATGGAATCTGCCTGCACTCTTGATGCATCATACATCTCATTTGAAGTGTTACTACTGCTTTCTGCCTGCTCGGCAAGCGTTTTTGATATTGCATTAATATCTGCTATCATCGCTCTCATAGAAGCCGTAAATGTCTTTACGCTCTGTCCCATAACTGCAATCTCATCTTTGCCTTTTGTGTTAACTTCAATTGTAAAATCACCTTCAGACATAGATGTAATTGTTGAAGTCAATACCTTAACCGGTTTAATTACCAGATGTACTACTCTTTCAATCAGAACCACTAAAAGCAATATAGAAATCACAGCTATTAATACCATAATGGTTCTTAATTCATTCAAGTCTTTATATATAGTTGCAGTGGGTACATAAGAAATCAGTATCCAGTCTGTACCTGCTACTTTTTCAAAAGCAGTAAGATTATTGTCTAATTCAACCATATCATACGCTCTGTTTTCTAATTTTTCGGCAACGGCAGATAAGAATTTATCTGCATTGGACGTATCTAATTTTGTTGAAATCAATGATGAATCCCTATTTGCCAGAATTGTGCCATCTGTACTGTCAACTAAAAATGCCTGCGCATTATCCATTTCAATAAACGAATTAACGATAATACTGATATGATCCAGTGGTAAATCTGCTGAAATCACTTTTACCTTTCCTGATTGATCATTTAAAATTCCGGATGCACTTACGATACTTTTTCCATTTCCATCTGTATATGCCGTACCAAAGCCCATATTTACTCTTGTCAGTCCCTGTTCATACCATTGTGAATTCAAAATATCGGTTGCATCTTTGGCAGCATCTGCGGCCTGAAATAATTTTCCGTCTTCTGTGCCAACATAAATTCCTTCCGGGTAGTTTGCATTGAATCCATAGTACTGATCCAGCATAGTCTGAAGATCCTGGTCAGATGGATGTACCCCTTCAATAGTTGCTTTTACGATTTGGAACGCAGATAGATTTTCATCCAGCCATGATTTAATCTGTGTACTTTGGTTCTGAATGGATGAACTTAATAAATTTTCGGAATCCTTTTTAATAATTTTTTTGGAAATTGAATAGGATAAGCTGATCAGAATAATAACCATAATTATTACAACTGGTATAATAATTCCTGACAGCTTTGTCTTGATAGAACTAGTCTTTTGTTTCTTTTTTGATTTCATCAATCAAATTCCCCCTTTAGTATATTCTAGACTTAATTATAAATTAATGGCTTGCAATTAGAATTATGACACTTCTTGGTTCAATCTTCATTGTATTGCCTATAAATTTATCTTTTTTTATAATACTTTCTTCGTAAAAAGTATGAACAATTTCTTTCCACTTCAGATGATCGTATAATACCGGAAGTTCTATATTCTGTTCTTCCCAATAAGTATTTATTGCTAAGTACACGATATCCTCTTTAGAATTATCATTGCTTCTCCCCGCATACATTATACCAATATAATGATTATTACTCTCAAAGTCAAGTTTCCAGGCTTGTATACCATGAACACTAATATTCGGAAACCCATTTGAACAAAGAGCCGTATCTGTCCGTATAATGCGGTATTTCTTTCTCAATTGAATCATATATTTGAAAAATTCAAAAATATCTTTATTCTTTTTCAATAAATTCCAGTCTAACCATGATATAACATTATCCTGACAATATGCATTGTTATTACCAAATTGTGTATTTCCAAATTCATCTCCTGCCAGAAACATAGGAATTCCCCTGCTGCACATCAATACTGCACATGCATTTTTGATGAGACGTTTACGTAATGCAATAATCTCCGGAGCATCGGTTTCCCCTTCAATGCCGCAATTCCAGCTGCGGTTATCATCTGCTCCATCTGTATTGCTCCATCCATTTTCTTCATTATGTTTTTCATTATAGGAATACAGATCCCATAATGTAAATCCATCATGACATGTTAAAAAATTGACAGAAGCATTATAACCTCTGCATTCCTGATTATAAATATCCAATGAACCTGTAATTCTATTTGCTGCATCAACTATTTTTCCATAATCCCCTTTTAAAAAACTTCTCATATCGTCGCGATATCTGCCATTCCATTCCACCCATCGATTCCAGGCTGGAAATGTGCCAACCTGGTATAATCCGCCTGCATCCCAGGCCTCTGCTATTAATTTTACACTTCCAAGAATAGGATCAAACGCAAGGCTCTGCAAAAGAGGAGGCTGACTCATGGGAGAACCATCTTCATTCCGGCCTAAAATACTTGCAAGGTCGAACCGAAAACCGTCCACACGATAGGCAATTACCCAATATCGCAGGCACTCTAATATCATCTCGCGCACAATTGGATGATTGCAGTTAAGCGTATTACCGCAACCACTGAAATTATAATAATATCCATCTGGTGTCAACATATAATAGATATTGTTATCAATACCCTTAAAACAAAAAAAAGGACCTGTTTCATTTCCTTCTGCTGTATGATTGAATACAACATCCAGATAGACTTCTATATCATTAGCATTTAATTCCTTAATCAGATTTTTTAGTTCATTTCCTTCTCTATTATATTCAAGGCTGGCACAGTAACTGGTATTCGGAGCAAAAAAACTAACTGTATTATATCCCCAATAATCCAATACCTGTTTGCCATTCACTTCTCTTTTTCCCAATAATTCATCAAATTCAAAGATTGGCATCAATTCTACCGCAGTGACACCCAATTCTTTTAAATATGGTATTTTTTCCATTAATCCTGCAAATGTTCCCGCGTTAATAACTTCTGACGATGCATCCTTGGTAAAACCCCTTACATGCATCTCATATATAATAAGATCCTCCATTGGAGTTAGCGGCTGTCTGGAATTTCCCCAGTCAAAATCATTTTTTACTACTCTGGCCTTATATCGAATCTCTTTCCCAATCTTTTCCCCCCATACACTTTGTCCTGTAACCGCTCTTGCATAAGGATCCAGCAGATATTTTGTTTTATCAAAGATAATTCCCTTCTTAAGATCATAGGGACCATCTACGCGATAAGCATATTCAAATTCCTCTATATTTAATTTAAATACTATCATAGAATAAACATTACCTATTCTATAATGATCTGGAAACCTGATAACAGCATAGGGTTCTTCCTGCATTCTATGAAAAAGCAAAAGTTCGCAGGATGTTGCCTGATGTAAGTGAATTGTAAAATTAACACCACCTGGAATCGCCGTTGCACCATTTATCTCATAAAATCCAGGTCTTACTTCAAATCCGTCGATTTTATCCAATGGTACTAAGTGAATTTTTTTGTTGATATTATCCATCTTTTTTCCCCTTCGCTCTAAAATATATACACTTTTACCAATTATTATTGTATCATATTTATGATATTTTATCAGTCATTCTAAAAAATAACCCATAGTAAGGAAAACAAAGAAAGAACCAAATTACGAATCTGGCTCTTTCTTTGTTTTTTGATTAATCTTTATTGTTTTTCATTCACTAATGCTATTGTCATATCTTTTAATTTTAAGCCATTTTGCCTGAAAGATAATTTAAATGCATGAATTCTGGTTTCCATAAAAACTTTATTTTCAATAGAAACCCACTTTCCCCCTGTTCCATTCCATGTAAACATGGCAATGGGTGTCCCTCCATAGAAAAATGAAACCGGAAGCTGTGCCAGTTCGCTTACATTTGATTTTCCTGTTATGGTAATTTTATAATTACCATTTTGTTCAAGATCAAGTCCAAATGCATATCCTTTATCTTTCTCTACCTCAATATCCTCCAGAGAGATTGTGATCTGATCTTGTACTTTATAGGTGACAATTTCCATTTCCTCTTGGGCTGCCTCCTCTGCTGGCTGATGAAGGACTTCTACCTCACATCCCACTCCAAGAAAACGTTTCATCGCATGTGAATGCATTACAAACCTACAAATATTTATTGCACATCTTTGTAATTCACCCCTTGTTAATGTACCTCGCTCCAGCGATGTCAGAGTATTATCGCCAATGGTATTTTCAGCCCCATCCGCACACACCATGTAAAGATCATTTTGTGCTGCTGCCATTGCTGCAAAATTTGTCCTATTTGCCTCAATACCCTCTTCATTAATCTTAGCCCACCAGTCGGTCATAACAATGCCGGTAAAGCCCCACTGATTGCGAAGGATCTGTGTTACAAGATCATAGCTTCCCGCCGTCCACAATCCATTGACAGAACCATATGTTGTCATTACAACATGACCAGCACCCGATTTTACTGCTATTTCGAAACCTTTCAGATAGATTTCTCTTAGGGCACGTTCCGATATTACACTATCTACATCATGGCGATATGTTTCCTGATTATTTGCGCAGAAATGTTTCATAGAGCCTGTTACACCGGATTTTGCAAGGCCTCTTAATTGTGCGGCTGCCAATATGCCCGTCAAGTAAGGATCTTCTGAGAAATATTCAAAATTTCTTCCGTTTAACGGATGTCTATGTATATTCATACCTGGACCCAGAAGAATCTCAATCTTATTCTTAATCATCTCAATTCCCGTATAAGTAAATAGTTCTTCTGCTAATTCTTCATTAAAAGTACAGGCAATCAATGTTCCATTCGGCAGGCTGAATGCATATGTGCCCGTATCTAGCCGCATGCCGGAAGGACCATCTGTACAACATCCACAGGGAATACCAAATTCCTGTAGTCTCGGACTAACCCCGCCAAATGCTGCTGCCGTTCCCGGTGTCACTTTGGCACTTCCCATTCCCTCTCCACGGATTATACAAGCCAGATCCTCATCCGATAACTGTGCCACAAACTCTTTCATCCCTGCTTTTTCTTCCAGGACATCTTTTAATCTGATCCCTCTATCTTCCGTAAAAGGAATTGTTTCGGGAAGGTTACTTTTTTTTCTTCCCTTCATATCTATTGTTCGAAGCGGCACATCTTCCCATTGTATCTGATATAGACCTTTTTCATCTGCCTGAGGCTTCATTCTGCGGAATGCACTAACAGGTGCTAATGCTTCCTCCAACTGTTCTGTTACAAGTAACTTTGATAATGTAAATACACCTGCTTCTGTAGCTTGTCTTACATCACTGCCTGCAAATATTACATAAGTTCCCTCTTCCAAAACCATACAAGACTTATGGCCCGTTATCCCTGCTTCATCATAAGAGGCAAAATGTTCGATATTGATCTCAAATGTTAATATCTGTACTTCAGATGCTCTTAACATTTTTGTCTTCTGAAATGCAATCAGACTTCGGCAGGGTTTTCCCAACTTTCCCTGTGGTGCTGCCACATAGATTTGAACTACTTCTTTTCCGGTACATTTTCCTACATTTTTGACCAAAACAGTCATTTTAATCTTGTTATTTACTTTCTCAAATACTTCTGTGCTGATATCAAATTCCGAGTAAGATAGTCCAAATCCAAAAGGATAGCGTACTTTATCTTTTGCCAATGTCTCAAAATAACGATATCCAACATAAATATCCTCTACATAATAGTCATAATCATTATTTCCAAAATTTCCATCTGACGGATAGTCTTTAATTGCATATGCAATTGTATCTGACAGCTTTCCAGATGGACTTACTTTTCCTGTAAGTACATCTGCAACTCCATATCCTCCAATCATACCGCCTTGCCATGCATATAGAACTGCATCCGGTTTATACAAATCCACAAAGCTCATATCAATAATATTTCCAACATTGAGTACTACTGTCACTTTAGAGAATTCTTTCCTAACCTTCTCCATCATGTCTTCTTCTGTACTGGTCAACCGATAAGAACCTGGTTCGTCCTTATTATCATGATCTTCTCCTGCCGTTCTTCCTATGATAATAAGCGCATGATCAGATTCCTCTGCTGCTTTCTGAACGACTTCTTCAGATATTTCCATCTCCTCTTGTGCCCATGGTTCGGTCCCCCATCCAATACCCGCAAAAAAAGGATGCTCCAGTTCCCATTCCTCATACACTCTTCTAAGGTATTCATTCAGTTCCACGCTGCCGTCTTCCAGCAATGCATCTACAATACCAGTTACCCTGGCAACATTAACCATACCTCCCGAACCAGTTCCACTTTTGTAATAATTATTCTGTATTCTTCCAAATACGGCCACCTTACTTCCTTCTGCATAAGGAAGTGCATGATTATCATTTTTTAATAAAACCATACCCTCCGCAACCGTCTGTCTTGCACAATTCATATAGTTCTGCCAATCCAGTATTTTTTTTCCCATATACAGCCTCCTATTTATGTTAACAGATATTTTCCTGTTTATATTGTTATTTTATTTCTTTCCTTTATTAGATCCGTTTTTACATCTATGCATAGATTACCTAATTACCTTACTATTTTATAGATATAATATTAGCATATTTATAGGTCGATATTGATATTTATAAGAATAGTCTATATACTTAATTTATATATGTCCAGAAAAATTTTATGGTATTGTGAGGAGTATGGAATGCCAACGTACAAACATGAAAATATTATTGATGATACTCATTTACAGGTCTTTTTTGCTACACCATTTGATGAAAACTTTATTTGTACTGCACATTGGCATAATCATCTGGAGATTCTTCTGGTATTAGCGGGTTCTATGGTGGCTTATATCAATTCACAAAAATACCTGCTGGAACCATCCGATATGCTTGTTATTAATTCAAATGATATCCACTCCACCTATATTAACGAATCAATTACCTATGTTTTATTGCAGATTCCCGCGGATTTTATCACCCGGACGCTGCCAAATTATCCTCTTCTTCATTTTCAGCAGTTCCCTCCTTCTTCCAATGACAGTACCCCGTGTACCTGTCTGCGTAATTATTTATTGGATATGAAGAAAGACTATGAAAAAAAAGAAGATGGTTTTGAACTTCACTTTTCTGCCTTGCTATATCAGTTTCTTTTTTGTTTATATAAAAATTTTTCAACCAAAATATCCTCTACCGAAAATGCAAAGAACAACCGCGACATAAAGCGGATTGAAGAAGTCATTCGCTATGTGCGGTTGCATTATACAGACCCTGTTACGTTATCTGATGTGGCTACATCCGTGTGCCTTAGCCGTGAATATTTCTGCCGTCTGTTTAAAGAATATACAGGACAGACTTTTTTGGAGTATCTGAATACTTACCGGATAGTACGTTTTTATTCTGATCTGGTACAGACCACAGACAGTATTACTTATCTTCTGGAAAAAAACGGCATCACCAATTATAAAGTATTTATGAATTTGTTTAAAGAAACTTATCATGCCACGCCAAAGCAGATTCGACAGGCAATGCTATAATATTATTTTATTACATATAGCCTGCTAAGACCACACTTGCCACAATTCCGGCCAGAGTGCATATAAGTGCTCCCGGCAGAGTCCACTTTGTTTTACTTACCTTGGCTGACAGAAAATAAACACTCATAGTATAGAAGATCGTCTCTGTGCAGCTCATCATAATCGATGTAATGAGTCCGATTCTGGAGTCAGTTCCATATTCTTTAAAAATATCTAATACCAATCCTGTAGCAGCAGAAGAAGAAAACATACGTATGAATACAAGGGAGAAAAGCTCTGAAGGAAAATGGAGCGGTTCTTCTATCACCGAGAATAGAGACGCCAGAAAATCGAGAAAACCGGAAGCTCTCAGTATTCCGACAGCTACCATAAGCCCGATTAAAGTGGGCATGATTTTTACAACTGTTTTTAGTCCATCTGCGGCTCCCCTGATAAAGTCCTCATAGATATTCTTTTTCATGGATATACCCGTTGCAACAATGTAGAAAATCAGGATTGGTATGATTATATTGGATATATTGGTAAGTACACGCATGATAACCTGCCCTTTAAGCTTTTCTTTCATATATATGAATTTTACTTGATTATCATGACCTTTTTTTGCAAAAAATACGACAGAAAACCACTGCTGCAAGAGTACTTATCAGTGTAGCAAAAAGTCCCGGACCCATTATTGCTGCCGGATTCACGCTGCCATACTGACTCCGATAT
>JAEWWQ010000430.1 GCA_023458855.1 Bacillota bacterium | reverse complement strand
GCTCTGGAATGCCCAGCTTATCGATTTCTTCATGTAAGTAGCAAAGAGCCTGGGAAGCTGCAAAGAAAGCATCTTTCCTCTTAGGCATTGGAAATGTACCTGCATGCGTTGTCTGACCGAAGAATTTCAATCTATAGTTGAACATACCAAGTACACAGTCCACAACACCCACTTCATTACCGGCATCCTCTAAGATCGGCCCCTGCTCGATATGCGTTTCGAACATATATTTATACTTTTCAGGATTTAATCTATATTTTTTATCTCCCTTGAATCCGGATTTTTCAAGTGCTTCCCCAAATGTCTTTGTCGCATCTAAAATACTCTTGGAGGCCATCATATCCTCATATTTGAATTTACACCTGATATCCTCAGGGAGAAAGTCATAGCAAACAATACCGGATACCATCATTGCCGGCGGATATAAGGAGCCTTCCTCATTTGTCCAGATCATGGCAGTCAGCGGGTGCTTATGTGGAATGTTCTTTTCTGCAACTGTTTCTAAAACCTCCATTGCTGATATAACGCCAAGAATTCCATCATAATTTCCGCCATTTTTCACAGAGTCACAATGTGATGCCATGACAATTCTCTTCGCATCCGCATCGGTTCCCGGAAGCGTTGCATAAATATTTGCGACATCATCGATTTCTATTTCTGCACCGATTGCCTTCATTCTTTTTACAAATTCATTTCTTGCCTCAATCGCCTCCGGTGATAAAGAATATCTTGTAATTCCACCATGTCCCGCATCACCGAACCGGCTCATTGTCTTAATCTTATCTGTCATTCTTTCCAAACTGCATGTATACATAATTCATACCTCTCTTCTTCAAATAATTCTGGTACCCGGCATGATAGCGCCTACCGGACAAACTGTCACACACAGGTGACAACCGACACATTTTTTCGCATCCAGAATCGGTTTTCCTGCTTCATTCTGTTCCAATGCCTGATGACCTCCGTCATAGCAGGAAAGGTAACATCTTCCACACCCAACGCACCTGGACCGGTTAAACTTTGGATAGCAGATACTGTGACGATTCAGTTGTTCAGCAGAAATCAGATTTGGCAATGCCTTCCCTATAATATCATCTACACTTTGATAACCTGCATTACCAAGATACCTGCCAAGTCCATCCTTAAGATCATCGATGATTCTGTAGCCATACTGCATGACTGCCGTCGTGATCTGTAAATTTCTGCATCCCATTGTGAGAAATTCTGCTGCATCTTTCCATGTCTCAATACCACCCATCCCGCTGATTGGTGTATCTTTTAATTCCGCACAGTTCTTCATATCATGGATAAAACGGAGTGCTATCGGCTTCACCGCTTTTCCTGAATAGCCCCCTACTGACGACTTCCCTTCCACATCCGGTCCTGTTGCAAAGGAATCCAGATTTACGTTCATAACACTTTTTATCGTATTAATTGCAGCAATACCAGTAGCACCTGCTTCCATGGCGGCCTTTGCCGGTATCTCCATATTCGTGATATTCGGTGTCATCTTGGCTAAAATAGGAAGTGTTGTACCCTTTCTTGCAGCTTTGGTATATAATCGTACCAATTCAGGATTTGTTCCAACATCACTTCCAAGTCCTTCCCCGCTCATATGCGGGCAGGAAAAATTGCATTCAATAATATCCGCACCTGCTTTTTCCATCAATTCTGCAAGATAGGTCCACTCGCCTTCATTCTGTCCCATGATTGATGCAATAATGATTTTGCCCGGATAATTTTCTTTTAATTTTTTTATATAAAAAAGATTTTCTTCCAATGTATGATCTGATATCTGTTCGATATTCTTGAAACCTATAAAAGGATTATTTTCTTTACTCAGTTTATCAAATCTTGGAGAAACTTCTTGTGGCACAAATGTTCCAATTGTCTTAAATGCAACACCGGCCCACCCCATTTCAAAGGCCTTTGCCACCATCTCATAATTACTTCCCACAACAGAGGAAGATAAGAAAAAAGGATTTTCGCACGTAACGCCGCAAAACTCAACTGTCAGATCTGTAACTTTCGCATTTCCCTTTTTCTGGTTCGCTGCAATTTCCATTAATGTCCTGATGTCAACCGGCCTGTCGACTTTTCCTCTTAAGCAGGCACGCATGCAAAATTTTTCTTCACATTCTGTACATGGCAGAATATCCGGCAATTTATTGGCCGCCCCTGTTTCATTTTCAAATCTTAATGAGGTAATGATCTCAGCTGCCGGCACTCCGTAGGGACATGCCCTTGTACATGGTGAATTATGGCACAAAAGGCAATTCCCACATTCTGTGGCCTTGATGATTTCGCTATAATCCATACTTGCTCCCATCTGCTGCTCTGGCAGCTATTTTCTGCTCACTCTTTTCACATATTTTCCCATACCCGGTGTTCCGACAAATTCACCGTTGTCATATACAAGATTTCCCCTGAGATAAGTCTGTACCGGATATCCATGAAGTTCTTTCCCTTCCCAGATCGTATGGTCATAATCGGAATGCATGTTGTCGACGTGAATGGTAACATCTTTCTTCGTGTCGTAAATGACAATATCCGCATCCTTGCCAACACTTAAGGAACCCTTATCTGCACATCCGAATATTTTTGCAGGATTGGCAGAACATAATTCTACCGCTCTTTCAAAACTGATCTTTCCTGCATTGGCTGCTGCTAACATATAGGGATATAAGTTTTCTACACCTGCACATCCATTTGGAATCTTTGTAAAATCATCTTTCCCCCAGTCCTTTTCATAGCTCTGGAATGGACAATGGTCAGTTGCAACTGTATCTATCATGCCGTTCTTAATTGCCTTCCATAAGGCCTCCTGGCTCTCCCTGCCTTTCATAGGCGGAGAACATACGAAGTTTCTGCCATCTTCTCTTTTGTATACATCACATGTAAATTCCAGGTACTGTGGGCAAGTTTCAATATATACCTCATGTCCCTCTGTCTTTGCTTTAATACATTCCTCCAGACCTTCTTTATCAGCCATATGAACCAGATAGATAGGTGCGTCAAATGATCTGGCCCAATGGACGGCTCTCTTATCTGCCTCCGCTTCCACGTATTCCGGTCTGCTAAGATAATGATACCAGGCACTTGTTTTTCCCTCCGCAAGAAAATCAGCAATATTCATATCAATCAAATCCGGGTTCTCCGCGTGTACATTCAGCATTGCTCCCAGTTCTTTTGCACGAAGTAATAATTTTACAAGTGTTCCATCGTCTACCATCATGCCTTCCTTCTTATAGACCAGAAAACACTTAAAGCTGGTTACTCCTTCTGCAACTGCTGTTTCCATCTCTTCTAATAACGCTCCCCCATTCAAATCTGTGATACAGCAGTGAAATGCATAATCAATACAGGCTTCCTTTTCACAGATTTCTTTTTTGGAATTTACAAGCCCCATAATGGTATTTCCTTTTCTCTGCACCGGATAGTCAAATACGGTCGTGACCCCGCCGCATGCTGCTGCCCTTGTTCCGGATAGATAACTGTCGGCTGAAACAGTACCGCCAAATGGCATTGCCAGATGCGTATGCGCATCAATGGCACCCGGAAGCACCAGTTTCCCGGTTGCATCCACTGTTTTTCCTGCTTCCAGGCCCAGTTCCTTTCCAACTGCAACAATTTTCCCGTCTTTTACTGCAATGTCAGCTATGAAGCTTTCTTTTGCCGTTATTACTTTTCCGTTCTTAATGATTAAATCTACCATATACATCCTCCTGACTATACAAGATGAAGCGGCAATCCACTCACTTGTCATGAATTAAATAGCTAAATGTGCGATGCCCACTTTCAGACACCGCACACCATTGTTTGTTCCTGCTTCTTTCTTGTGTTAACTGCACTTACTGCTCTAATTTGTATACAAGTACAAGCCCTGATCTTTGATATATCTGTGCAACTTCCAGAAGATCCATACCGCCTGCATCAGCAGCAATCAGGTTCGATACCCATGTTACACCAAAGTCTACTGTTCCGTTGTTGACCGCTGTTGTTTCACCGATATCTCCGCCTCCGGAAACGATATTAACAGTCAGACCTGCTTCCTCATAGTAACCCTTATCAAGAGCCACATAATAGCCCATGAACTGCGCCTGCGGAAGCCATTTCAACTGAATGGATACTTCTGCTTTCTCCGGTGTACCGAATGCGCCATCTGCTGATGCAGTTGCTTCCTCCCAATAAGAAGTATCTCTGATATCATCTAAGGTAAGAGCCTGCAATTTGTCTGCTGCTGCAGAATCGTCCAGTTTGATATAGGTCTTGGCAAGATCCAGTGTCTGCTGCATTGCTGCTTCATCCATCTTACCGTAGTCTGTTACTGCTGCACCTGTGGTATCTGTCTCAACTAATTTCTTGACCTCGCCTGCCATATAGGACTGATGTTCCGGTGACACGGAAGAACCATATTTATATACGATTTCAGCCGCTTCATCCGGATTTTCACATGCATATTTCCATCCTTTTAAGGAAGCATATAAGAATGCTTTTACTGTATTGGGATTTGCTTCCGCAAAAGCTTTTGTACAAAAGATATTATCTTCAAGCATTGCAACACCTTCATCATTCATATCAATTGTTCCGACCGTATCACCGTATCCATATCCGCCATCATAATCGTTTTTAACAAGTCCTAACTCGTTATATGTCATTGCTGATGCAAGTGTGATGGAATCATCATCAAATCCATCCATATCAAATGCCTGACTTAAAAAGGAAGTGTCCTGTCCGTACTTACTTAACAGTGCCTGAATCTCGTATTCATTTCCGAGTCCCCAGTTACCTACCTTTCCCTCCTTTGCCGCTGCAACAATAAGAGCCTCATTATCACCTTTGGCTTCCGATGTCTGTGTTTCAGCCTCTGCTGATTCTGATACTGCTTCTGATGCGGTTGCCGCCTCTTCTGTTGCGGCAACTGTTTCTGTCACCGTTTCTGCTGTTGTCTTAGTACTGCTGCCACATCCTGTAACCATTGCTCCTGCTAAAGCGACAGTGCACAATAAACTGATTAATTTTCTGCTTCTTTTTTTCATCATTCTGCTCCTCCTTGTATTGTGTTAGATTTATGATTCAGCTTCAGGCTTTTCGGGCCTTCAGCAAAATACCTTCCATAATCATCAGTATCCCATACATTACGATACCGATCATACTCGCGATCGCGATATAGGCCCATGCCGTCGCATACTGTGCCAACACGATGTTCTCCCGAATCTGTCTCCCCACTCCGATGATATACTCTGCAAAATATTCACTTACAATTGCACTGATAACACTTGCAGGCACGCTTACCTTTAACGCTGTGAAAATATAGGGAATACTATTTGGTAACCGGAGCTTCAGAAAAATTGTTTTTCTGTTTGCGGCATAGGACATCATCAGATCTTCTGAAAAAGGTTTCAGTTCTGATAATCCCCGGAATGCATTTACACTCATGGAGGCAATGCATACGATCATGACTACAATAATCTTGGCTACCATACTGCGAACATTTGCATCCTTACTCACACCTTTGGTCCAGTTCGTAATCACAGGTGCCAGCGCTACGATTGGAATGGCATTAAATGCACCTACTACTGACAGCCCCCCGCTTCCCCATTTCGGGAAAAAAGTTGCGATGATGGCAATTCCATACCCAAGCAGCGACCCAAGTATCAGACCACATACCGCTACGATCACAGTAGCCACTGTATTTTCCATGATTTTGCTTCCATTTTCAAAAATAATACTGATAATTCTGCTTGGCAGCGGCAATGTGAAAGTGTCCGTGTTCAACAATTTATGTAACCCCTGCGTCTGCCACAATAGCAAAATAAAGAGACCAAATACAACGGGAAGGAAGACTCCCGATGCCTTCTCCAGCTTTTTATTTTCAAGTAATCTTTTATAAATGCTTTTCTTTTTTTGAATCATCACTGAACCTCCTTATACGGCGTTACGACTTTTTCTATCACGCCCATAAGATAGCAGCTCAGGATTCCAACAACCGCACTTAAGAGTATGATTTGCCAGAAAACATAAATTGACATTGCATGTTTTAATGATTGCGATAACATACATCCCAATCCGCCATCTCCCTGCAGCGTATCTACCAATATAGAGGCTGTGAGTGCCATCGGTGCTGATATCTTAAGCCCTGTAAAAAAATACGGAATGCAGCTTGGAATCAGCATTTTGGTATAAACAACGTATTTGTTAGCTGCATAAGAATTCATCAGTTCATATTTTTCTTTTTCTACTGAATTGAAACCAGCCAATGTATTTGTCGCTACAGGGTAGAAGGTCAGGATAGCTGCTATTACAATTCTGCTCGTATCAATACTATGGGTAATGGAAAGAATAATTGGCGCCATACCTAAAATAGGTATCATCTGAATCAACATCAGATAAGGAAAAATGGTTTTTTCTACAATTCGCGATAATTTCATAAATAATGCAAGAACAAAACCACAAATCGTTCCCAACAGGAATCCAATACCTCCCCTAAGTAAAGTAGCCCTTGCACTTGTTAATACAATCTGTAATGCTGTCATTTGATTACTGACCTGTTTTGTACTGAATACAGAGGCTGCGATCTGGTGTATATGCGGGAGAACAT
>JAEWWQ010000429.1 GCA_023458855.1 Bacillota bacterium | reverse complement strand
CTGTCGATGCGTTAATTGATAATGGCAGACGCGGACGGCCTGTAACGGGACCTGGTAACAGAGCATTAAAATCTTTGTCAGATATGTTAAAAGGTAAATCTGGACGTTTCCGTCAGAACCTGCTTGGAAAACGTGTTGACTATTCGGGGCGTTCTGTTATTGTAGTAGGACCGGAACTTAAGATTTATCAATGTGGTCTTCCGAAGGAAATGGCTATCGAACTTTTCAAACCGTTTGTTATGAAGGAACTGGTGGCCGGCGGAATTTCACAGAATATAAAGAATGCTAAAAAATTAGTGGAAAGATTAGATACGCAGGTTTGGGATGTCCTGGAAGAAGTAATCAAAGAACATCCGGTCATGTTGAACCGTGCCCCTACACTTCACAGACTCGGTATTCAGGCATTTGAGCCGATACTGGTTGAAGGTAAGGCGATTAAACTCCACCCATTGGTATGTACGGCGTTTAATGCCGACTTTGATGGTGACCAGATGGCTGTTCATCTTCCATTATCAGTTGAAGCGCAGGCAGAATGCAGGTTCCTGCTTTTGTCTCCGAATAACTTATTAAAGCCTTCTGATGGTGGCCCTGTAGCAGTTCCTTCCCAGGATATGGTTCTTGGTATTTACTATCTGACACAGGAAAGACCGGGAGCACTTGGAGAAGGGAAAGCATTCAAAAGTGTTAATGAGGCAATTTTAGCTTATGAAAATAAGGCAATTACGCTTCACAGCAGGATTAAAGTAAGAATGACCAAGACAACTCCTGACGGCGAAGTGGTTTCCGGGAATGTCGAATCTACAATGGGACGTTTTATCTTTAACGAGATTATGCCTCAGGATCTGGGATTTGTAGATAGAAAAAAACCGGAAGATTTCCTGAAACTGGAAGTTGATTTCCATGTAGCCAAGAAGGGGTTAAAACAGATTCTTGAGAAGGTTATTAATACACATGGTGCTACCAGAACTGCTGAAGTATTAGATGATATCAAGGCAATTGGATATAAATATTCAACCAAAGCAGCAATGACAGTTTCTATTTCTGACATGACTGTACCATCGCAGAAACCGGCGATGATTGAGCAGGCACAGGAAACAGTAGATAAGATTTCACAGAATTACAGACGTGGTCTTATCACAGATGAAGAAAGATACAGAGCAGTTGTTGATACCTGGAATGAAACAGATAAAGAGTTGACAGATGTACTGTTAAAAGGTCTGGATAAATACAATAACATCTATATGATGGCTGATTCGGGTGCCCGTGGTTCTAACCAGCAGATTAAACAGCTGGCTGGTATGCGTGGTCTGATGGCTGATACGACGGGACGTACGATTGAGCTTCCTATCAAATCAAATTTCCGTGAAGGACTTGATGTATTGGAATACTTTATGTCGGCACATGGTGCACGTAAGGGACTCTCAGATACAGCGCTTCGTACAGCCGATTCGGGATATTTAACAAGACGTCTTGTTGATGTGTCACAGGAATTGATTATTCGTGAAATCGATTGTTCGGAAGGAAAAGATGAGATTCCGGGAATGGTTGTAAAGGCCTTTATGGATGGCAAAGAAACAATTGAAGGTCTTCAGGACAGACTTACCGGTCGATATACCTGTGAAGAAATCAAAGACAGAGATGGAAATATAATTGTTAAGAAAAATCACATGATTACACCAAGACGTGCAGCTCAGATTATGGAAGTCGGCGTAGATGCGGATGGAGAACCAATTGAAAAAGTAAAAATCCGTACGATTCTTACCTGTAGATCCCATAGTATCTGTGCAAAATGTTATGGAGCTAATATGTCAACAGGAGAGCCTGTACAAGTAGGTGAAGCAGTTGGTATTATTGCTGCACAGTCAATCGGAGAACCTGGTACACAGCTTACAATGCGTACATTCCATACGGGTGGTGTTGCCGGTGATGATATCACACAGGGTCTTCCGCGTGTCGAAGAATTATTTGAGGCCAGAAAGCCTAAGGGACTTGCAATCATTGCAGAATTTGGCGGTGTGGCAACTATTAAGGACACAAAGAAAAAGCGCGAGATTATTATAACAAATGATGAAACAGGAGAATCTAAGGCATATTTAATTCCTTATGGTTCCAGAATCAAGATTTTGGATGGGGCTGTTCTCGAAGCAGGTGATGAGTTGACAGAGGGTAGTGTTAATCCTCATGATTTATTAAAGATCAAAGGTGTGCGTGCCGTTCAGGATTATATGATCTGTGAAGTTCAGAGAGTATATCGTCTGCAAGGTGTTGAGATCAACGATAAGCATATTGAAGTAATTGTACGTCAGATGCTTAAGAAGATCAGAATTGAAGATAATGGCGATACAGAATTTTTACCAGGTACGTTGGTAGATGTTCTTGATTTTGAAGACATGAATGAAGAGTTAGTAAAACAAGGTAAGGAGCCATCTACCGGAAAGCAGGTAATGCTAGGTATTACAAAGGCATCCTTAGCTACCAATTCATTTCTGTCAGCAGCCTCCTTCCAGGAGACCACCAAAGTTCTTACAGAGGCTGCCATTAAAGGAAAGGTAGATCCATTAATCGGATTGAAGGAGAATGTTATTATCGGTAAGTTAATTCCAGCTGGTACCGGCATGAAGAGATATCGTACTGTAACATTGGATACGGATATGGATTTGCAAGACACATTAACACTTTCGGAAGATTTTGACGAAGATGTGATTTCTATTTCAGAAGAAACAGAAATGTAATAATAATTCACATGAATTTAAAAAGTCCTCACAACATGCGTTGTGAGGACTTTTTGAGTAAATAATTGTTAAAAAGAATATTATTACATCTCGGGAGTAAATAAAGTAAGTGAATCGTCAAGCTGCATAGCTTCAGGAGTGATAATTTTCCATGAAGTTATAGAATAGAAGGGTTCACCTGATTGCTCCGGGTAATGGATTGTAAGTTCAACATTAAGAGATTGAGTATCAGAGACAGGAATAGCATAGGAAATAGTATGTCCTGCCTGCTTATAATATGCCTCTTCTGATATTCCGGAAGCATACAATTCCGACAATGTATGATCAATATCTGATATAGAAGCTTCTGCTGTATTACAAGCCTCATAATAAGCAGTAGTACGTTCTACAACCTTATTATTCAATTTATAGTCTGCGTTTGCACTCACAATAGATAGGGCAGCAAAGGAAACAAGGCACAATAATACAAATATTAGAAGAATAGAAGAAGAACCGACATTAATACCATAATTTTTCTGTTTCATAGATAACTCCTGTCTATTATTGAATCAACTTTTTAGAGGACGATGTTTGGAAACTGCTAACTGATAGATAATATTATCGGAAGCATCGGTCAGTGTGATTCGCGCTGTATTCATATTACTGACAGATTGCGTAGCTACCGATGCAATAAAAGCAGCATGAGCAGAGGAAGTAAGATTCCATTCCGAGTCAAAATACAGGCAAAATGCATCGTCACTAACGGATGTGGCATCCAGGGCGGAAATCGTAACATCAAAGTCAGCATCTGTTCCCAGATAAGTCTCAGCAATGTTCTGTGCCCATAATACAGCGTGATTTTTATTGGTAGTTGAGACAGCAATAAGATGTGCCTTAACAAATAGCTGAATGCATACAGCACTTGCCAGAGAAAAGAAAAATATAGCTAAAATTAATTCCATCAGAAAAAGCGCTGATTTTGAAGTCGTTTTTGTATACATAACAAATCTCCTTATTGGCTTCGGGTACTGACATATAAGCTGTAAGTACTGTTATTTTCAGATGTCAGAGTAAATTGATAGAGGTGTTCATTAATTGCTGTTAAGGTAAAATCAGAAAGCGGTAATATATTCTGCCCGGATTCCAGACTGATGGCAGTATCCGATTTTGTAAATAGTTCTTTTAAGTATCCGTCATACATGTAAATATAGGTGCTATAAGCAGTATCATTAGCTGTGGTAGTTAAGACGAGCGCATCCGTACCATCCAGAGAACCTACGGAGACTGCATCTTCAGAGTCAAATTGACGAATTTTTTCTGTTATGTAAGCAAATGAGGTGCGTGTATTATAATTCTGGTCCATACTCCGGACTGTTTTTCTATAGACATCGGAACCGATGATAACCAGCATAAGGGCACAGATAGCAAAAACACAAAAAAGAGCAATTACAAATAAGACATCCACCATATGTCTGTTTTTTTGCTTAAAATCCATATGCAGCGCCTCCTTTGTTTTTGCTGTTTTTAACGATAATTGTAATATCAGGCATGATATTGGAACCTATTGGCTGGTAGTCTATAAAGAAGAGATCAGTATCATAAATCAGGCCATAATGCTTCTCCAGATAATCCAGACTTGGCGGATAAGTTCCCTCTACGGCATAACATTGTGCAACACTCCGATAAACTGCATTTTCCAGGCTTTCTGTCTGCTTTTCACTGGCAGTAGAGGAAACAGACTCAATTCCGTACAGAAAAAAAGCGAACAAAGCTAAAAAAGCTATAATAGGAAGTTTTAATTTATTCAGTTTTGAAAATCCTTTCTTTTGATTACGAAATCTATTCATAATTACTCCTATGCACCGGTTAACCGATGCTTGACATAATACCCATTAATGGGAGGATTACGGATAATAGTATCAGTCCTACGATTAGGGAAAGCACGATGACAAGAGTAGGTTCTAAGATTGATATAATGGCATAAATCTTGGCATCCGTTTCTTTTTCATAGTTCTGCGCTATCT
>JAEWWQ010000428.1 GCA_023458855.1 Bacillota bacterium | reverse complement strand
CAATTGAAGTAGTGAGTAAGACCTGCGCCTATACCAATCATACGATTCTGGCAGAAGCTCTGGAGAAATGGCCGCTTGCATATTTAATGAAAGTAGTACCACAATTAGTTCCGATTATTAAAGAACTAGACAAAAAGATAGCTGCAAAATATAAAGATCCTAAAGTACAAATTATCGATAAAGAGAAGCGGGTGCATATGGCACACATTGATATTCACTATGGCTTTAGCGTAAATGGAGTTGCAGAGATTCATACAGAGATTCTGAAAGAAACAGAATTAAAGCATTTTTATGATATTTACCCTGAAAAGTTTAATAATAAGACAAACGGTATCACTTTTAGAAGATGGCTATTATCCTGCAATCGCGAGCTTGCAGCTTTCCTTACAGATACAATCGGGGAAGGGTATAAGAAAAATGCGATGCGCCTTGAAAAATTATTGGAATATAAAGAAGATCAGGAAGTGTTGAATAAACTTGCCACGATTAAACAGACTAAGAAAGCACAATTAGTCGAATTTATTAAAGAAACACAAGGGGTTATTTTAAATCCGGATTCAATCTTTGATATCCAGATCAAAAGGTTGCATGAGTACAAACGTCAGCAGATGAATGCATTGTACATTATTCATAAATATCTTGAAGTGAAAAGAGGCAGGAAACCTACGACGCCGCTCACATTTATCTTTGGTGCAAAAGCAGCACCGGCTTATGTGATTGCCCAGGATATCATTCATTTATTGCTGGTATTACAGGAAATCATAAATAATGATCCGGAAGTAAGCCCGTATATGAAAGTACTTATGGTAGAAAATTATAATGTCAGCAAGGCAGAAAAACTGATTCCTGCATGTGATATCTCTGAGCAGATTTCCCTGGCATCAAAAGAAGCATCAGGTACAGGAAATATGAAATTTATGCTTAACGGTGCTGTAACATTAGGTACTGCCGATGGCGCAAATGTTGAAATCAGTGAATTGGTGTCTTCTGAGAATATTTATATTTTTGGTGAGAAGAGTGAACAAATCATAGCCCATTATGAGAAAGCAGATTATGTATCCAGAGAATTCTATGAAAAATCTCCTATCATTAAAGAAGCAGTCGATTTTATCGTTGGAAAAGAAGCATTAAAGGTGGGACATAAAGAAAATCTGACGAGATTATATAAAGAATTGCTGAATAAAGACTGGTTTATGACACTGCTTGATCTTGAAGAGTATATTGCGACAAAGGACAGAATGTTCAAAGACTACGAGGATCAGGAAAAGTGGAAGAAAATGATGTTAGTAAATATTGCAAAGGCAGGCTTCTTCTCATCGGACAGAACGATTGCCGAGTACAACAGGGATATCTGGAAATTGAATGTAGAATAAAATAATAAAAGTAAGTCTTCCGGGAATGCAGATTTCGCAGAAGGCTTACTTTTTGAAATGTTTGGTGATGTGTGCCTATTCTCCAAGTGATTCATCATCCGTATCAGCAGGAATCTTTGCCTTATCCAGGGATGTGGAAATGGCATCTAACAGGACGAGACAAGTATATTTATTATCATCAGAATATGTAATACCATCCAGAGTCTGTTTTTCACATATTTGATTTACCAAATCCTGAAAAGATGGTTCAACGAGAGGATACATGGTTGCAACTGCTTCGTCCAGGTTGACCAGTCGGATAGAATTGATGTTACTCTCATCAACAACAACCTCAATATCAATAGTATTGCCGCCCAGTACCAGTGAAGTCGAATAAACACCGGGAACGTAAATGCTTGATGACGAAGTCTCTTTGACTTCTTTCTTATCATTAGGAAGAAACATAACAATGATCAGCACAATAAACAGAATACCAAGCAAGGCGAAAATACCGGTATATATTAATTCTTTTAAATGAAGTACAACAATTTTTGTTTTTGAACTCATGTCAATATCCCCATTCATCTGGTTTTTAATATTTTATGAGCAGGGAATCTAAAATATTCCATTATTAGTTAGTCATTTAGACGAATATCGTATTGACAAACGCACAGAATAACTACTATAATAAAACAGAACAAAGGCGTTCTTAGAGAATAAGAATGCCTTCTTTGTATTTCGGGGTAAATAAGGGGATAGAAGAGGAAACGGGAGATAATTCCCAGCAAGGAAAGGAATGTGGAAGATGAGTAAATATACGAAAAAAGACATTATGAATCTGGTGGAAGAAGAAGATGTAGAATTTATTCGGTTACAGTTTACGGACATTTTCGGTAATATGAAAAATGTTGCAATTACAGCCAGTCAGTTAGAAAAAGCACTCGATAATAAATGTATGTTTGATGGTTCTTCTATTGAGGGGTTTGTAAGAATTGAAGAATCAGATATGTACCTTTATCCTGATTATGATACGTTAGAGATATTCCCATGGAGACCACAGCAGGGAAAGGTCGCAAGATTGATATGTGATGTGTATCGTCCGAATGGGGAGCCGTTTGAAGGAGATCCAAGGTATATTTTAAAGAAAGCAGTGAAAGAAGCTGCAGACATGGGTTATTCTTTTAATGTAGGGCCGGAGTGTGAATTTTTCTTATTTCACACGGATGAAAATGCACTGCCTACGACGATCACACACGAACAGGCGGGTTACTTTGATCTGGGACCGGTTGATTTTGGTGAAAATGCAAGGCGTGATATGGTGCTGACATTGGAAGAGATGGGGTTTGAAATAGAAGCCTCCCATCATGAGGTTGCACCGGCGCAGCATGAAATTGATTTTAAATATGATGAAGCCCTGAAGACAGCAGATAATATTATGACATTTAAATTAGCTGTTAAGACAATTGCGAAACGTCACGGCTTACATGCTACGTTTATGCCAAAACCAAAGTATGGAATAAATGGTTCCGGTATGCATATCAATATGTCTTTATCAAAAGATGGAAAAAATGCGTTCAGCGATGAATCTGATAAATTTGGATTGAGTAAGGAAGCTTATTATTTTATTGGCGGTATTTTTAAGCATATTGATGGTATAACTGCAATTACGAATCCTTTGGTCAATTCGTATAAGAGATTGGTACCGGGATATGAAGCACCTATTTATGTGGCATGGAGTGCCAAAAACAGAAGTCCGTTGATTCGTATTCCGGCAGCAAGAGGAGAAGGTGCGAGAATAGAACTCAGAAGTCCGGATCCGTCAGCCAATCCATATCTGGCGCTTGCAGTATGCTTAAAAGCAGGATTAGATGGAATTAAGAATCAGATTATGCCGCCGGAAAGTGTAGACTGCAATATTTATGAGTTATCTGATCTGGACAGAACCGAGAAGGGAATCAGGGAAATTCCAAAGTCGATGTCAGAAGCAATTAGTGCTTTGGAACAGGATGAGTTTGTGAAAGAGATATTAGGCGCTCATATTACGGAAAAATATGTAGAAGCTAAGAAACAGGAATGGCAGGAATATACGGAGCAGGTTACTGATTGGGAAATCAATCAGTATTTGTACAAATACTAGGCCTCTTATGCTGAGTAGGAAAAATCATGAATATATTGTATACAAGTATGCATTTATATTTAACAGCTGAGGAGGTGAGCGTGTGACAGGTGTTATTGTAGTGCTTCCAAAAATCGAAGAAGCGAAAAGCATTAAAAATCTTTTAATAAGAAATGGATATTCTGTTGTGGGTGTTTGCACTACCGGAGCGCAGACGATAAGTATGGCAGATGGCCTCAATGGCGCAATCGTACTGTGCGGATATAAATTACCGGATATGATGTACATGGAGTTACACGATTGCCTGCCGCCCGGATTTGAGATGCTTCTAATGGCTTCACAGCATTTACTGAGTGATAGGGATCAGGGGAATATCGTATGTCTTTCCATGCCCCTTAAGGTGCATGATCTGTTGAGTACCGTTGATATGATGGTACAGACCATGGAACGCCGCCGAAAAAAATTAAAAGCAAAGCCGAAGGTTCGTAATCAGGAAGAAGTAGAGCTGATAAGACAGGCAAAGTACTTATT
>JAEWWQ010000427.1 GCA_023458855.1 Bacillota bacterium | reverse complement strand
CTTTCAATACTTCTGAAAAATCAGAACCTTCTGTCTCCATCTTTGTCAAGATATAGTTGGTCGTGCCGTTCAGGATACCTGTTACGGAATCTATCATCTCCGGTGTCAGAGAAGTATTGATCGGACGAATAATAGGAATACCTCCGCCGACACTTGCTTCAAATAAATAATTACACTTATTCTGTCTTGCAAGACGGATTAACTCAGGTCCATGCTTTGCCACCAGCTCTTTATTGGACGTACATACGCTTTTTCCTGCAAGAAGTGCTCTCTTGGAAAACGTATAAGCTGGTTCTACACCACCCATAGCTTCACAGACAACTGCAACCTCAGGGTCATTCAGGATAACTTCTACATCATGAACCACCAAATGTTCATAGGGATCTCCCGGAAAATCTCTCAGATCAAGAATGTACTTTACATCTACTTCATTATCGGCTTTTTTATTTACCATTTCCTGATTCTTCTTAATTACTTCTACAATACCGCTGCCTACTGTACCATATCCTAATACCGCTACCTTTACCATATTAATCTCCTCACTATTCTTTTGCAATTATCTTCACATAATGTACTCCCCGATGTTTTTCCATCGAATCGACCATTTCAGATACATCTCCCGTGGTAGATAATATCTGCACGCTTATGCTCAGGGATGCAACTCCATTAATTGGAATACTTTGATGAATCGTCAGAATATTTGCTCTATATTCTGCAACAATCTTCAGAATATCCGAAAGAAGACCGGGTTCATCATCCATCTGAAAAATTAATGTAATTGTCGTTCCTGCCGCTGTATCATGAAATGGAAAAATATCCTCTTTATATTTATAAAAAGAACTTCTACTGATTCCAACATTATCTACAGCCTCTTGCACCGACAATACTTTACCTGTTTCAATTAATCGCTTAGCTTCCACTACCTTCAGCAGAACCTCTGGTAAAGCCTTTTTCTTAACTACAAAGTAGCCCGTAGTCCCTGCCATAAGTGCCTCCTTGTTTTCTCCACAAATACACTTGTCTTTTATTGTTCTTGTGTGAAAGACACATGTCTGTCACCGAAAGATATTGTAGCATATTAACCAAATCACTGCAAGCGTTTTTGTATGTTTTTTGTAGTTTCATTGAAATATACAAAAAAACACCACTTACCATATTGATAAGCAGCATTTTCTATAGGTACGACCACGTTTTTCTTTACAACAGTCATATGTTTTTTTCTGTTGATACGTAGGTAATGAACATCCCTGCGAAAGCCACAGCTGTAGCTGATACCAGCAGCGCTCTTACTCCCAGCGCATCTAATAATAAACCACCAAGCAAACTACCTGCTATACTGCCAAGTGTGTTGGTAACAGTCATAAATGCCTGCCCTTTTACTTTGTCTTCCGGTCTCATCAATTTATTTACATAATACACAGAGGCTGGAACCTGTAAAGCAAATCCCAGGATTTGTACTCCTTGCGCTATATATATCCCCAGTATATTCGGTGCTATTAATGTAAGCACCGTCTTAATCATAAAAAAAGTTCCTGATACTTTTATCAGAGTACTACAGGAAAACTTCTTTACGATAAAAGCAAATCCCAGCATAGTTGGCAATTCCACCGTCGCCGCAATTGCAAGTGCGATTCCCATTTCATTGCTGCCCCCACCATGATACTGCATAATCTGGAACATATAGTTATTCAGTATATTATGGCTGATAAAGGAAAGTGTGACCCCTACCAGCAGCAACAGAAACTTTGCATACTTTTTAAAAAAGGAATCTGCTTTTTCAGCTTCCGCTTTAACAGATAGCTCCACATTTTTTTCTTTTCTGTCCGTAAGATGAGTATTCGGAAATCTAAAGCTGAGTATTCCGATGATCAGTACCGAATAAAATAAAATTATCATAATTGGAATTACTGTTGTATCATACTTCGCGACCAATACTCCTGCCAGATAAGATACCACTGCATATGATATTGATCCTACCCCTCTTGCCAATCCAAAGTTAACTGGTATTCCCCTATTGATACACTCCATTCCAATCGCGTTTACAAGCGGTGTTAATATCTGCAGAGCAGCAATTGCAATGCCATAAAATACTGCAACCAGTAAGATATGTAATCCAGGGATCAGTAATCCCACAGCTGCCATAATAATCACTACAGCCCAAAAAGAAATAATAAGATGCAAAGAAATTTTTTTGCTCCGGTCCGCGAAATCTGCTACCATCGGCTGCATAAATGCCGATATTACTCCTGATACTGCTACAACGACACCAATCTGGGAATTGGAAAATCCTTTGGATAATAAAAATACACTTACATAAGCAAATATAATGCAGAAGCTCATCCAAAAACTTCCCTGTATAATAGAATATCTCGGTGTGGGTGCTATATACTGCTCTCCTGCAGTCCTATTCATGCTGTACCTCCATCCACTTTCTTATACATCACTTTTATATCGCAAAAACCTTGCAAACATAATGTCTACAAGGTTCTCTGTAATGTGCCTGACATGATTCGAACACGCGACCTTCTGGTCCGTAGCCAGACGCTCTATCCAGCTGAGCTACAAGCACATATATGAAATTCTGCTTTGAGAAATCTTGTATCTCAATCGCAACATTGTCATTTTACACATTAATGTTATATTTGTCAAGTATCTTTTCATATTTTTTAGTATAACTGCTTGACAGTATAGTCACGTTTCACTAGAATGAAACAGAACGTGTTAGTAACACTTCCTATTTAAATATGTACTGATGAATATCTTTTAAATGACAATGGAAAGAGGCATAATAAATGAAGACTGTACTACAAAAAATAAACAAATTTCTATTTTTTTTATATCCCATTGTGACTTTCTACATCTTTGAAAGTTACACTCATAATGCATTTACAACAATGAAATTTCCTATACAGCTATTAAATTTCGTATTTTTTGAATTTATAATGCTCCTGTTTCTTTTTTTAACCGGAAAGATACATATCGCACTTATTACCGAAACAGTGCTGTTCGCAGTTATTGGTCTTGTGAACTATTTTGTTCTGCAATTCCGTTCTGCACCTATTATGCCTTGGGACATTTTTTCTATCCGAACTGCAACAAGCGTTGCTGATAATTTTCAATATACATTATCTGGAAATGTAATTCGTACGCTGATCGCCTTTGTTATTTTAATTTTTCTTGAATCCAGATGCAGGGTTGCATTCTCCCTTAACTGTAAAAAGCGTTGCATTGGTGTTATTACTCTCTGTGTATTGATAGCTGCTTATACTTCTATGCTGCATAAGGAAGAAACCGTTTCCAGATTCAAACTTTATGACAAACTGTTCACCCCTACTGTTATGAGCAAACGAGATGGTACCGCTATTGCTTTTCTTATGGAATTACAGTATCTATCGGTTAAGAAACCCGACGGTTATAGCGAATCAGAAGCAGCCTCACTCCTGAATTCTTATCAGACTGAGGAAACTGTTACCCATACGCCGAATATCATTGTTATTATGGATGAAGCTTTCTCTGATCTTGGTGTGCTTGGCGATTTTACTACCAATACTGACTATATGCCATTTATGCGCTCCTTAATGGATGGTGCTGAAGATACTGTATCCGGTCATCTCAATGTGTCCGTTCTTGGGGGCAATACCGCAAACACAGAATTTGAATATTTAACCGGCAACAGTATGGCATTTCTGCCGCAGGGAAGCATTCCATACCAGCAATACATTACCCAGACCGTTGCGTCTACGCCTTCTTATTTACAGACCCTTGGATACACCACCATTGGTATGCATCCATACTATGCCAAGGGTTGGGATAGAGAACGTGTATATCCTCTCCTTGGATTAGAACAGTCTTACTTTATTGATGATTTTACGAGTCCGGAACTGATTCGTAAATATGTCAGTGATAACTCAGATTTTGAAAAAATAACTCAGCTTTATGAAGCAAAAGAGCCCGGCAAACCATTATTTTTATTTAATGTTACCATGCAGAATCATTCCTCCTATACAGACGACTTTGACAATTTTCATCCGGATGTTACTGTGGAAGGAGCTAGTTCAAAGTCTCTAAATAATTACTTGTCTCTGATTAAGCTCTCAGACAATGCATTGGAAGAACTAATATCCTACTTTAAAGAACAAGAAGAAGATACAATTATTGTTTTCTTCGGAGATCATCAACCTGCTAATTCCGTTGCTGAACCAATATGGAAACTTCAAGGAAAATCGGGTGACTCTCTTACCGAATCCGAACTTGCCCTTCGCTATAAAGTACCTTTTATCATCTGGGCAAACTATGATATTGAAGAGGCGACCGGTATAGAAACCAGCGCAAATTTTCTGGCTTCAATGACCCTCTCGACTGCAGGTCTTCCACTGTCAGACTATGATTCTTATCTTAACAAATTGCAACAAAGTTATCCTGTTATTTCTGCGATTCAAGTAACAGATAAAGACGGAAACAGTACCCCTACCGAGGAGCAGTCGGATGCGCTGAATCAATATCAGAAAATACAGTATTATCAATTATTTAAAGACCGTTAGGGAAAAATTTCCCATAATGAAAAGGAGATTATTATGAAATCTGCAAAATTTAAAAATTACCTGGAAAAGAATTTTTTGTATTTATTGTCTTTTACGCTACCTGTTATTATCATGCTCCTGATTTTTATTGTACGTGGCATTTACCCGTTCGGCGATGAATCTTTTTTGCATGTTGATATGTATCATCAGTACTTTCCCTTTTTAACAGAGTTCTACCATAAATTAAAAAATGGAGAGACACTTTTTTACTCCTGGAATACCGGTATTGGCTCCAATTTTCTTGCCTTATATGTTTACTATCTGGCAAGTCCATTTAACTGGCTGGTTATTTTCTGCCCTGAAAGTCTTCTCATCGAATTTATGACATATCTTATTGTCCTTAAGATTGGTCTGAGTGGACTTGCATTTTCATACTATTTGAGCAAGCATTTCAACTCCAGCCACTTCTCTATTCTGTTTTTTGGAATTTTCTATGCTATGTCAGGTTATTATGCTGCCTACAATTGGAATGTAATGTGGCTCGACTGTATTGTGCTGGCGCCTATTATCATTCTTGGGCTGGAATATCTGGTTAACGAAGGTAAATATGAATTATACTGCATTACTCTGGCACTTGCTATTTTGTCTAACTATTATATCTCTATTATGATTTGTATGTATCTGGTCTTATATTTTCTTGTTCTTCTTGTCACTTGCAAAGAAAAAATAAGAGCTATGTTAAATTTTTTCATTTTTTCCTTATTAGCCGGTGGTATGGCTGCTATTCTCCTGATACCGGAACTGGCAGCACTACATTACTCTGAATTTGCAAGTTTCAATTTTCCTAAAACAGTATCAACATATTTTTCTATTTTGGATGTATTAGCCAGACACTGTATAAATGTTACTGTTGAAATCGGACTCAATCATTGGCCAAACCTGTATTGTGGTGTAGCTGTCCTATTTCTTTTACCACTTTACGTTATGAATAAGACGATTCCTACCAATGAAAAAATAGCAAAAACATCTTTACTTGCTTTTATGCTGATAAGTTTTTCCACAAACATCTTAAACTTTATCTGGCACGGCTTTAACTACCCGGATTCTCTCCCATGCAGGCAATCATTTTTATATATTATTTTATTGCTGACACTATGCTATGAGGCTCTGTCCCATATAAAAGAATATTCAAAAACTGAAATGACCTACAGTATTTGTGGTGTTATGTTCTTCATCTTATTATGTGAAAAACTGACCGATACAGAAAATATCGCTTCCTCTACTTATTTGCTGACAGCCATCTTATTATTATTTTACGCTATCATGATGTATCAATATCGAAAAAATAATCATATGCATAAATTAATTGCAATATTAACACTTTTTATTGTGATCACAGAATCTGCTGTCAATATGACAACTACAAGTGTTCCTACTGTAAGCAGAAGTAATTATATCTCTAACATTACAACTTACAAAACTCTTGCTGACAATATTCAACGACAAGACTTGGATTTTTATCGGATTGAAAAGTTTGAACGCCTGACGCAGAATGATGCAATGCTATCTGACTTTCCTTCTGCTTCCTTATTCTCTTCTACTTCCAATTCACACGTTAAGAACTTTTATAATAAATACGGTATGAAGAGCAGCCGGGTATTCTACTGTTTTGAAGGTGCAACACCGATTACATCTGCCCTTTTGTCCACAAAATATATGTTTTCAAAAAAAGAGTTAAATCCAGACAGCCTGTACACTTTTGTCGGCTCCGATGCGGATATGTTCTTATATGAAAATAAGTATACCCTGCCTCTTGGCTATGTCATTGATTCTAAAGATCTCACACATGCTGCAACCAATACTGGTGCTGTAGATATTTTTTCAGATGATGATGAAAAAGAGCAGGAAACCTCTTCTATAGACGACTTATTTGATACCGTTGATGAAGTATTGGAAGATGCAAAAGAAGAAGACTCTGATGAAGAAACTTCTAATCCGATAGAAGAACAGAATTCACTGGTGTCCAAGTTTAATATTAGTACCCCTGTGTTTAAAAAATTACAAACAGAAGAAATCGATACTATTACCACTATTGAAGTACCAGCAGACGCCCATATCTATGCATATGCGGGTAACTCAAAGGCAGCCACTGTTATTGCAAATATGGGGGACAAATCAAAAACATTCAAGAAATTAAAGAATTCTTATATTATGGATCTTGGATGGCAGACTGCTGGGACTGTCATTACATTACATGCAACAGAGCCTGAAGATACGCCCCTTTTCCTGAGTGCTTATCAGTTGGATGAGGATGTCTTAAAGTCTTGGATCGATACCTTGTCCGAGCAGCCCATGACTCTCGATTCCTATGATTCTAACCATATAGATGGTCACATTACTCTAAAAAAAGCGGGACAGTTGGTTCTCAGCATACCATATGAGCCAGGATGGACCCTGAAAGTAGATAATAAAAAAGCCGACATAGAGATATTTGAAGATGTAATGATAAGTGCCGCATTGGATGCCGGTGATCACACCATTGAATTGTCCTACTATCCTGCCGGTCTTACCATTGGTGTTATCATTAGTCTGATAAGTATCTTACTATTTATCTGTATCATATACTTTTCCAAACACCCTTGGAAGATGAAGTTCAGAAAAGACAACTAAGAACCATTATCGCTTTTTAATTATAAATTTACCAATAAGTTCCGGAATACGTATTAGATTTTCAAATATGATACAAAACGGTCTTGAAGATAGTAGAACTACTATACAGGACAGTAAAGAAAAAAGCATAATGTATTCTAATTCTTTCCATTGATTTATTATCTTATACTTGCCAATCATTTTAATGAGAAATCCATGCATTAAAAAGATTGGCATTGTATTTATCCCTGTATTTGTAAGCAGGGGAATATATCGGTTTGGTATTATAAGTAATAATGATGCCAGCCAGATAAATGCCATTCCCAAATGCAGAACTCGAAATTCCATCCTATATGTACCGTCCTGATAGGAAACAGCCTCATATAACCAATTACGATCTATTTCATTATAATGTCCCATACAATATATGATTATTCCCATGATACAAATGCACATCGCTGAAATTAAGCGTTTCTTATACTTCTTTCTGATGTTCTGCAAATATTCTTTATTTATCGGTTGACTAATCCACTCTCTCGCATAATAGCCGCATAAAAAAAAGGGGAAAAATACAAAGATTCTTGATAAACTAAACATTCTCCCAACAGAATTTACGTATCCAATACTAATTGCTATAATTCCTGCAATTAGTATAATGATGATTTTTCTTCTTAACTTTCCCTTTATCACAGGTATCATAAGTGTCCATATAACCATCGCCCACAAATACCATAATAGCCAATATGGTGTCGTAAACTGTATCGGGCCTCCCAGATTAAGCACATAGTTTACAAATAACAAGTACAAAATCTGAAAAAGGATATAAGGATATAATAATTTCTTCAAGATTCTTTTTATATTGAAGCTGGCAAAATATCCAGATACAAATACAAACACCGGCATATGAAATGTGTAAATAATGACATATAAAAATTTGTTTACTCCATATTCCATATCCAGTTCCAGCAAATGTCCCAACACTACCAGTATAATCAGTAATCCCTTTATATTATCTAATTTATTGTTCCGCATTTTTATATTTGTATCCATCATATGCCTCTCTTCTCCCAACATCATTTTCACAATATCATAACTTTACTATACATCTTAAAACACTATAAGGCACTATATAATTTTGCATACAAAAAAAGTACCACCCAAAGATGATACTTCTATTACTGCCGGCGACCGGAATCGAACCGGTACGGGAGTATAAGTCCCGCAGGATTTTAAGTCCTGTGCGTCTGCCAGTTCCGCCACGCCGGCATTTCTTCTTTATCACTAAAGAAAAAGTGGGACCTACAGGGCTCGAACCTGTGACCCTCTGCTTGTAAGGCAGATGCTCTCCCAGCTGAGCTAAGATCCCATGGGATATTCAATTCAAAATAATAACGACCCAGATCGGACTCGAACCGACGACCTTCGCCGTGACAGGGCGACGCTCTAACCAACTGAGCCACTGGGCCTAATTCTTTTGTAAGTAGTGGACCTTCGGGGACTCGAACCCAGGACCGACCGGTTATGAGCCGGTTGCTCTAACCAACTGAGCTAAAGGTCCATATCAAGCCGATGATCGGACTCGAACCGATAACCTGCTGATTACAAATCAGCTGCTCTGCCAATTGAGCCACATCGGCATAACTTTTATGAAATACTACAGCTTAAATGACTCCGACGGGAATCGAACCCGTGTTACCGCCGTGAAAGGGCGATGTCTTAACCGCTTGACCACGGAGCCCTAGTATTATTACGTAAATCCAATAAAATTTAACATAAAAAAACAACCGCTAAACTTTAACTCCCCGAGTAGGGTTCGAACCTACGACCCTTCGGTTAACAGCCGAATGCTCTACCGCTGAGCTATCGAGGATTATTTCGGTATTCCTGTCTGTTCTTTACAAACTTTCATACCTTCAAAACCGAATACTGACCAATCTCTTCCATCCATTCTTTCTACACATTCCCTGATGTCTTTCCTGACATCTCCTTTAGGATAAGCCCTCGACCTATTAGTAATTATCA
>JAEWWQ010000426.1 GCA_023458855.1 Bacillota bacterium | reverse complement strand
GTTGTAACCGTAGATACGATTACAAATACAGCAATCAGATTTACACTTGCAATTATTATCGGAGCTGTTTCAGCAGCAGTTTTTGGTATTATTCTTGGTGTTCCGGTACTGAGATTGCGAGGTGACTATTTAGCAATTGTTACACTGGCATTTGGTGAGATTGTTAAAAACTTTATCAACGTGGTTTATCTTGGTATTGATAATAATGGTTTTCACTTTTCAATGAAAGATGCTGTGTCACTTAATATGGGTGAAGGTAGCAAAGTTATTATTAATGGGGCACAAGGAATTACAGGTACTCCAAAAAATTCTACTTTTACAATTGGTATCGTAATCATTCTGATTACATTATTTATTGTATTGAATTTGATTAATTCCCGATCAGGTCGTGCAATCATGGCAATTCGTGATAATAGAATTGCAGCGGAATCTGTCGGTATCAATATAACAAAATATAAGTTAATGGCATTTACAATTTCAGCATCTATAGCTGGTGTTGGTGGTGTTTTATATGCACATAACTTATCTACGCTTACTGCATTACCAAAAAATTTCGGATATAATATGTCAATTATGATTCTTGTTTTTGTTGTTCTGGGGGGCATCGGCAGCATGCGTGGTTCAATTATTGCAGCCGTGTTGTTAACATTGCTTCCTGAGCTTTTAAGAGGACTTAATGATTACAGAATGTTGATTTATGCGGTCGTATTAATTGTAATGATGATATTTAACTGGAGTCCAAAAGCAAGAGAATTCAGAGATAGATATGCATTTAAAAGAGTATTTGCTAAAAAGAGTGCAGAGAAGGAGGAGGCGTAATTATGGCATTACTGGAAGTAAGTAACTTAGGCATTTCCTTCGGAGGATTAAGAGCAGTTGATAGTTTTGGTATTGAGATTAAAAAGGGACAATTATATGGTTTGATCGGACCTAATGGAGCAGGTAAAACAACTATTTTTAATATGCTTACAGGAGTATACAAGCCGGATGACGGTAAGATCTTATTGGATGGAAAAGACATTACAGGGCGTAAAACAATAGAAATTAATCATGAAGGAATTGCGAGAACATTTCAGAATATCCGTTTATTTAAAGAGCTTACAGTTCTTGATAATGTAAAAGTTGGATTACATGAGCAATTTAAATATTCTACAATAGCAGGGATTCTTCGTCTTCCAAAATATTTTAAAATCGAAAAAGCCATGAATGAGAAAGCGCTTGAACTTTTAAAGGTATTTGATCTGGATGGAGAATGTAATTATCTGGCATCCAATTTACCGTATGGAAAACAGAGAAAGTTAGAAATAGCGAGAGCTTTAGCTACGAATCCTAAACTCTTGCTACTGGATGAGCCCGCAGCTGGTATGAATCCAAATGAAACAAAAGAATTAATGGATACGATTCGTTTTGTACGAGATGAATTCGACATGACCATTCTCCTAATCGAGCATGATATGAAGTTAGTATCCGGTATCTGTGAAGAATTAACAGTTCTTAACTTTGGTCAGGTATTAGCACAAGGCGAGACAAGTAAAGTCTTAAATGATCCACAGGTCATCACAGCATATCTTGGAGAATAGGGGAGGAGAAAATAAAATGGCGATGCTTGAAGTAAAAGACCTTGAAGTGCACTATGGTGTTATCAAGGCGATTAAAGGAATCTCATTTGAGGTTAATCAAGGCGAAGTTATAGCATTGATTGGTGCAAACGGAGCAGGAAAAACAACCATTCTTCATACCATTACAGGTCTGATTTCTTCCAGTGCAGGTAAAATTACGTTTGAGGGTAATGATATTACAAAGCTGCCAGGGCATAAAATTGTATATCTTGGGATGGCACATGTTCCGGAAGGACGTCGCGTATTTTCACAATTGACAGTTTTACAGAACCTTAAGATGGGAGCCTATACAAGAAAAGACAAAAAAGAAATAGAAGAAACATTACAGATGGTATATAAAAAGTTTCCACGGTTGGAGGAAAGAAAGAATCAGACAGCTGGAACATTAAGTGGTGGAGAACAGCAGATGTTAGCCATGGGTCGTGCACTTATGTCACATCCGACAATTATTTTAATGGATGAACCATCTATGGGACTTTCACCAATTTTTGTGGAAGAAATTTTTAACATTATTAAGGAAATATCTGCAAGTGGTACAACTGTTTTATTGGTTGAGCAAAATGCAAAAAAAGCGCTTTCTATTGCAGACAGAGCTTATGTACTTGAAACAGGGAAGATTGCACTCCAAGGTGATGCAAGTATATTAATGAATGATGAATCTGTTAAAAAAGCATATTTAGGTGAATAGTGTGAGAAGAAATTTTAAGCAGCAAAAATACTGCTACTAAGAATTTCTAAATCTCACACAGGAAGAAGCCTCTTGCGAGTCTTCTTCTCCTTGATTATTTGTGCCGCATTGGGCATGTCGGGAAGTACTTGCAGCTCAATGTTTGAAGAGTTGTAGCAAAAACGGAGGTTAATATGAACAAATTAGTAATTACAATTGCAAGAAGCTATGGTAGTGGCGGAAGAACAATGGGCAAGAAGCTTGCGAAAGAATTGGATATAAAGTATTACGACCGTGAGATTCTCAGATTGGCATCAGATGAAAGCGGCATTAATGAAGCATTGTTTGGAAAGGCAGATGAAAAGCTTGCAAATTCTGCACTTTTCAAGATTGCAAAGAAAGCGTACCAGGGAGAAATTATCCCGCCCGATAGTGATGACTTTGCTTCCAATGATAATCTTTTTAACTATCAGGCGAAGGTAATCAAAGAGCTTGCAGAGGAGGAGTCCTGCATTATTATTGGAAGATGTGCCGATTATATTTTGAAAGACAATCCGAATGTGATTCGTTTATATTGCTATGCACCTTTGGAAGATTGCATCGAGAGAGAAAAATCACTATCAAGTTTGACTGAAAAAGAGATAATAAAGAAAATACACAAGATAGATAAGTATCGTGCAGAGTATTATAAATACTATACAGGGTCTGAGTGGAATGACGCGAGAAATTACGATCTATGTCTTAATACATCCTCTATGAGTTATGAACAACTAATCGCGGTTGTAAAATCTTATATTGAAATCTATAAGAAATAAATATAAATCATAAAAATGGTATCGGGAAACCGATACCATTTTTTACTGCTATAATGTTTCTACTATATTCAAATCATAGAAAATATATTCATCTCTGTCAGCAAAAGCTTTCCAATTGCCGTTTTCTTTTTTTATTGTAAAGGTAGACATTTTGTCTAAGCAGATATCTTTTGTATATCCATCGTCATCGTAGTATTTATAGCTAATAATTGCATCGTTATCAGCAAATCCTATTATTTCAAAAGATCTTGAATCAAGCGTTTCAGTCGTTTTGCTTGGTTTACATAAAGGAAGAAAATGATTTTTACGAATAAAGATAGGGAATTCTTCCAATTCCAATTCGATGTAGTGGTGTCCCTTTGATAAAACCTGCATATTACGCTTATTATTCCGTCCAAATCTTACACATAGCATATCCTCAGGTAGATACACATTTCTTCCAATTGCATTTTGCGTGTACACAGGAGCAACCATAATGCTTTCTCCCAAAAACAGCTCGTCCTCAGTATTGGCAGCAATTACATCATTCGGATATTCAAATCCAAGAGGAGAGAATAAGAGCAATGCATTTTTAGCGGCTTTCATATATTCTGTATACAGATACGGAATCAAAGAATAACGAAATTTAATTAATTCACTGAAATAGCCGGTATCTTTAAATTGATATAGTTCCTGTTCTCTGGTACCTTTGCAGGCATGATTTCTCATAAGCGGGGTGAAGATCCCAAATTGTAACCATCGGACCATCAGATCATAAGTTGAATTACAGCCAAAACCTCCAATATCAGCACCTGCATATAAAAAGCCGCACATATTAAGAGAAGGCATCATCTTAATATTTAAGAGTAAGTGAGTCCACCAGGCACAGTTATCTCCTGTCCATATACCGCCGTAACGATGCATTCCAACATAGGAAGAACGTGAAAAAAGTAAAAAACGTTTTTTATTATCAATTATTTCAAAACCTTCTGCTGCAGCACGAGTCATATTATATCCAAATAAATTATGCAATTTAGAATGTACTATTTTTTTCCCATTTATATTGTGATAAAAACGCTCATAATCTTTTGGATTATTTGAGAGTCCGAGTATAGCCTCCATCATAC
>JAEWWQ010000425.1 GCA_023458855.1 Bacillota bacterium | reverse complement strand
CTATAAGTGTCTTTTTTCTTGAAAAATTACCTGCATGCATACCTCTGATCTGTGGAACCGTAATATGAGATTCATCAATAATGATCAGAAAATCATCGCCAAAATAATCGATCAGCGTAAACGGCATTGTTCCCGATTCCATTGCACTAAGATGTTTTGAATAATTTTCAATGCCCGAACAAAAACCGGTTTCACGCAGCATCTCAATATCAAAGTTCGTTCTTTCTGATATTCTCTGTGCCTCCAGTAATTTATCTTCGCCTTTAAAATACTTGATCCTGTCTTCCAGTTCCTTTTCTATTTCCTGGCAGGCGTGCTCTATCTTCTCCTGTGGGACTACATAATGAGAAGCCGGAAATATAGCGATATGCTCGAGCGTCGCATGCATCTTTCCCGTCAGAGGCTCCACCTGTGCGATTCTGTCGATTTCATCTCCGAAAAATTCAACACGTATCATATAATCGCCGCCCTGTGCGGGATAAATTTCAATCACGTCCCCATGTACACGAAAGGTACCTCGATTTAATTCCAGATCATTTCTTGTATATTGTATCTTAATAAGTTCACGAATCACATCATCTCTGTCTTTATCCATCCCAGGACGCAATGATACGATCATTCCCTGATAGTCTTCCGGGCTTCCTAATCCATAGATGCAGGATACGCTCGAAATTACAATTACATCCTTCCGTTCCGATAAAGATGCTGTGGCAGATAAACGCAGCTTATCAATCTCATCATTAATAGAGGAATCCTTTGCAATATACGTATCACTGGAGGGAATATATGCCTCCGGCTGAAAATAATCATAGTAACTGACAAAATATTCCACTGCATTGTGCGGAAAAAATTCTTTGAATTCACTATACAGCTGTCCTGCGAGTGTCTTATTATGTGCAATGATCAGTGTTGGTTTATTTAATTGAGAAATTACGTTTGCCATTGTAAATGTCTTACCAGAACCGGTAACACCAAGCAATGTTTCAAATTGATTCCCAGCCTTAAATCCTGCGACCAATTCTTTTATTGCTTCCGGCTGATCCCCCGTCGGCTGATATTCCGATACAAGTTCGAAATGTTCCATCCTATCACGCCTTTCTAATATAAACAAGCTTTTGACACTTGAATTTTGTAAGTTAAAAATACCACGCAGATAGTATATCACACTTCTACGCGGTATGCAAACATTTGTTCTGTTATTCTGTTTTTAACTTTTCCTTAATGATTTCAACTGCTCTGTTCAGCTGATTATCTGTACCATCTTTAATATAAGCTTCCGCATCCAGCTTCAATTCTTCATCAGGTTCAATACCCACCTTATGAATATTATTTCCGTTTGGAGTATAGTATTTACTTACCGTCAATTTGACTGCCGAACCATCACTCAATGAAATGATTCTCTGCACAATACCTTTTCCAAAGGTAGTCGTACCAAGTAATGTACCCTTCTGATAATCCTTAATCGCTCCTGCCAGAATTTCTGACGCACTTGCACTATTTCCATTTACCAGTACCACCATTGGAACCTGTAATTCGTGCGTGCCATCACAGGTATACTCTTCCCGCTTACCGTTCTTATCTTCCGTATATACAATAATGCCCTTCGGCAACATCATTCTGGCAATATCAGTAACTGCAGCAAGATTGCCTCCAAGATTATCTCTGAGATCAAGAATCAATCCGTTCATTCCACTTTCTTTTTCTTCTGCAAGTGCTTCTGTGAACTGCTCCACAGTTACTTCATCAAATTCCGTAATCTGAATATAAGATATCCCGCCATCCAGAGTTTTGTGATTTACAGTAGGACTTTCGATTTTTTGTCTTGTCACTTCAAGTTCAACCGGATCCGCAGTATTCTCACGCAGCATCGTCAACTTTACTACCGTTCCCTCCGGTCCTTTTACTTTTGCAATTACTTCTTCCAATGTCAGGCCTTTTACATATTCATCATCAACTTTATAAATATAATCACCTGCGAGCACACCGTCTGCTTCTGCCGGACTTCCTTCCATTACCTTAGAGATCCTCGCCATCCCCACATCAGTATCCATCCCTATATAGGCTCCGATACCATAATAGATGCCTTCTGTCTGGTTCTTGATCTCCTCCAGCTCTTCTTCTGAATAATAAGTTGAGTACGGGTCATCCAAAGCTTCTACCATACCCTCATAGGCACCTTCCTGTAATGCCTTTGTATCGGCAGCATCCAGATAATAAGTATTGATTGTATCCTGTAGAATCTGCATCTTCTGCATTGTCTTGCTGTTAACAACGCTCTCCTCTGACTTGTTTTCAGTAGTCGCCATCGTTTTTGCGGCGGCCATAGAATTATTTATCAGAAATCTATTAACCGCATACGCTGTACCGCTTAATACGATGGCAAGCAGCAACCCGGCTATCAGACCTTTCCAAAATAATTTTCTGTTTTCTGTTCCCTGTTCCATATTATACACTTACCTCTTTCTCTACTTGGATAAGTAGTTCCATGGGCTCATATAGCTGCCATTTAACCTGACAGAAAAATGTAAATGAGGTCCGGTAGATCTACCTGTCGAACCGACGGCTCCTATTTTTTGTCCCTTGGTAACGCTTTCACCCTTAGACACGCCTAATGCCGATGCATGCAT
>JAEWWQ010000424.1 GCA_023458855.1 Bacillota bacterium | reverse complement strand
GCTTCATATTATAACGCATATCCTTCTTTAAAGTTTTATTCACAATAACCAGTGCCTCACCGAACATTGCCCCTGCTTTTGTTCCTCCGATATAGAACGCATCTGTCAGCTTCGACAGATCCTTCATCGTTAGATTTAGTTCAGAAATCGCAAGTGCCATTGCGAGTCTGGCACCATCCATAAAAAACAGCAGCCCTTGTTCTTTGCAATACGTGAATAGCGCTTCTAATTCTGATTTTGAATAAACGGTACCCAGTTCTGTTGGATTAGATATATAAACCATGGCGGGTTTCACATAATGTTCATTCGCATGCCAATCCAGCTCCGGCTGAATACGTTCGGGCGTCAATTTACCATCTGGTGTTTTTACGGCAATTACTTTATGTCCGGTAGCTTCTATTGCACCTGTTTCATGTACATTAATATGTCCTGTGTCCGCAGTAATAACTGCCTGAAAAGGGCGCAAGGCATAGGATATCATGGTCAGATTTGTAATAGTCCCGCCCGGCAGAAAGTGAATATCTACCGTATTATCGCCGAGATTTTTATATAGCAATTGTCTGGCATGTTCACAATGTGTATCTAATCCATAGCCAGTATTTTGTTCCGTTATGCTTTTGTTTATCGCAGCCATGATATTTGGGTGCGCTGTCTCGCTATAATCATTCATAAAACTATACATTTTTTCTTCTCCCTGGGGCTTTATCTAATTTCTTATAGGTTTAACTTTCTATTTATTATTATTATGCAAAAGCCACAACCTGGTTTCTCCCTCGCTCTTTTGCCATATACATAGCCTGATCTGCCTTATCGAACAGCGCCTGCGATGTCATCGGGTGAGTATATGATGCTATTCCAACACTTACACTGATATGAACTTCCGGAATATATGTCTGTTTTGTAAGTTCCCTGCGCATCGAATCCATTCTTTCTATCACGTCTGTTTTTTCAATATCTGTAAATACTATTGCAAATTCCTCGCCGCCATAGCGGCAGGCATGTCCTTCTGTTCCGCAATAATTAACCATCATTTTTGATAACTCTATTAATATTACATTTCCTTTTTCATGTCCGTAGGCATCATTTACTTGCTTAAAATAATCAATATCAATCACCGCAAGATAGATTTCTGCCCCCAACTCTCCTATTCGATTTATTTTATCCTCCAGATATGCATAAAATTCCGTATGATTATAAAGGCCCGTCAGAGGATCCCTTCGAAGCTGTTCCTCCAGGTCATATCTTGCAAGAATATTTTCTTTCAATGCTCTTTCCTTCTCCTGCATTTGCTCCATCATAATAAGACTCAACAGATAAGAAGCTGTTAAAAGCAATCCAGCCACAGCACCATTCAGTATTCTCATTCTTTGATCTAACTCGCTGGCATCATACCCTTTACAAATCGTACTATAAACAAGAATGATTACACACGCGATCATAGTATACGTCGTTATAAGTCTGCTTCCATAAAAAGAAGACATCATCACCGGAATAATAAAAGTTGCTGCTGTTATGTAAAAATAATTGTGGACAGTCGCAGTATCAAAACAAAATATTATCATGCAGACAATGGGAACATAATTTTTTACCGCATAAGACATATCGTCTCTTTTCAAAACATGGTATCCAAGCATAAGGCTCAAAATATTAGTCAATGTTGGCAGCAGTGTATATTTCAGCAAATATGTCCTGATATTTGACGATAGCATATGATACCTGTTTACATAAAGAAGTACTGCTATCTCAAGCGCAAAAATCATTAGTACAATATAGAACAGATACCGCATCATCAAAAAGCGCCATTTTTCATCTATCTTCCTGTATTTCATAGTTTCCTTTCTGCGGCTTCTTCCTGTGTGAGATTTAGTGATTCTTAGATTTGGTTCTTTCACATCTTAGAATTTCTTCTCACACTTCCTAATAGATACATGTCACATATTTTAGCACAAAATGTAAGAACCCACAATCTGAAAAGTACGACAGATTGCGAGTTCTTCCAGTGAAATTTATCTATTTATTGTTCCATCTGCCTTCCAAGAAATCCGGCAGCAGCCAGAATTAATTTCTGCTCTACATTACCCATTTTTTCTTTCTCTTCATTTCCCAGCAAAACAACGGCTCCTATGATGTCCCCTTCACAGATTATCGGTGCAATTGCCTCCTGCGCATATTCTCCTGCATGTCCTTCTGCAATCGGAATAAACTGCTTTTCTCCCTTGACCGCAAGGACCACCTCTCTGTTACTAAGCTTTTCTTCCAGTTCCTTACTGATTGATTTTCCTGCCAAGTCTTTAAAACCACCTGCCACTGCAATGAACTGATCCCTGTCCGCAATCAATGCAGTATGTCCTGTCACCTGAGCAAGACTTTCTGCATATTGCTTGGCAAATGGAGTGATTTCTCCAATCGGCGAATACTTTTTCAGTATGATCTCTCCTTCACGATCGGTAAATATTTCCAGTGGGTCGCTTTCCCTTATCCTTAATGTCCTTCTGATTTCCTTTGGTATTACCACACGTCCCAGATCATCTATTCGTCTTACAATTCCCGTTGCTTTCATAATTAAAAACCTCCAATTTACAATAATAGTATTTTTTGTCTTTGATACTATTATTTGTAAATCAGAGGTTTGTATGCGTTCAAAATGTTGTTATTTTTATTTACGTGCTAATCGGATTACATTCCAGGAAGCTTTGTGTAACATTGTTGTCAGTATACCATCATCAAGAACTGAATCATTACCTGTTACCGGTGCTACCGATTGTTTTGCTGCGCTATTGGTTTCTTTCAGGTTATCTTCTTTCAAGACAATGTGTTCTACTAATTGATATCCTTCGAAACTCTTCACATTGCATTCTAATTTAATGTCATCTTCCAAGTCTCTGTTTACAGCAAAAATGGTTACTTCATCATTCTCTTTGTTGTACACTGCAACTGCATCGACATCTTCCACATCTGCGAAGTCTTTCGTGTCATGCTTACTTGATGATAGTACCGGCTGCAATGCAATTCCGCGTCCGTACATGGATGCATGCATATATGGATAAAAAATAGTCTGTTTCCATGCACAACCATCTGTTTCTGTCATAATCGGTGCAATTACATTGACCAGTTGAGCAAGACACGCCATCTTAACACGGTCTGCATGCTTCATAAAAGTAATCAGCATGAGTCCCACTAACAAAGCATCCTCAAAGTTATACCTATCTTCCAACAGATGCGGTGCTTTCTGCCATGGTCTGTTTTTCATAATATCATCGTCTTCTTCATTTGAATGGAACCACACATTCCACTCATCAAAGCTTAGATTAATGTCTTTTTTACCGCGTTTTTTTGCTTTTACAAAGTCACAGGTAGAGATGACTGTCTTAATGAAGCGATCCATTTCCATAGATTGTGCCAGGAAATTTGCGCTATCGTTATCTCTGTTCCCAAAATATTGATGAAGAGAGATATAATCCACATGGTCATACGTATGTTCCAGTGTCGTTGCTTCCCATTGTGGAAATGTCTCCATTTGTGAACTTGAGCTGCCGCATGAGACTAACTCAATCGTCGGATCGATTAACTTCATTGCTTTAGCTGTCTCATAGGCAATACGTCCATATTCCTCCATACGTTTGGAACCAAGCTGCCACGGTCCATCCATTTCATTACCGAGACACCATGTCTTAATATTATGTGGTTCTTTCACCCCGTGTTTAATCCTGAGATCACTGTACTTTGTACTGGAGGAATGATTACAATACTCTAATAAATTGCAGGCATCTGCAACACCTCTTGTTCCAAGGTTTACTGCCATCATGATATCAGTATTTGCTGCTTTTGCCCATTTTGCAAATTCATTTAAGCCCACTTCATTTGTTTCGAGACTTCTCCACGCCAATTCCAGACGTGCCGGTCTGTCTGCGGCAGGACCAACACCATCCTCCCAAAAATAATTGGATACAAAGTTTCCGCCAGGGTAACGAACGATCGGTACACGAAGCTCACGTACCAGATCCAGTACATCTTCACGGAATCCATCTTTATTTGCAGTTATATGTTCCGGCTGATAGATTCCTTCATATACTGCTCTTCCCAGATGTTCAATAAAAGAACCATAAATTCTTTTATCAATTTCAGATATCTCAAAATCTTTATCTACGATTAATTTTGCATATTTTTTAGACATTTTAGTCCTCCTAGTTTTTTAGTCTTTTAACCTTTTACAGCGCCTGCCGTCATACCTTCAATAAAATACTTCTGGAAGCAGATAAAAAGTATAAATATCGGAATAATTGAGAAAAATGAACCAACAATCAGCAGACTGTAGTTATCACCATAAGGATTAATTAATGTGTTCAATCCTAATGTCAGAGTGTATTTATTCGCACTTCTGATAACCAGCAACGGCCATAGATAATTGTTCCACGCATTCATACCATTCAATATTGCCATTGCTGCAAAAGCTGGTTTCATAATAGGAATTACCAGGCGGAAAAAGATTCCATACTCTGTTGCCCCATCAATTCTTCCTGCTTCCAGTAATGACTTCGGAATTCCAAGCAGATATTGTCTGAAGAAGAAGATGGTGGAAGCATGCGCTAAGAATGGCAATATAATTGCCCCATAACTATCCATCATTTTCCATGTTGACATCTGCTTATAAAGCGGAAGCATAACTACCTCCAACGGTATGGAAAGAATGATCAGGACAATAATAAACAGAAAATTCCTTCCTTTAAATTCATATGCTGCAAATCCATATCCTACAAAAGCACTGACTGCTAATGTGCCAAGAACAGTAATAACCGTTAGTAAAACACTGTTAAAAAACCATATCCAGTAATCATGTTGTCCCGCAAACAGTAATTTGTAATTATCCAGACTCATTCTCGGAATATTAAGTTCCAGATTCAATCCATATTGTAATAAATCTCCACCCGGTTTAAAACTTGCAATAAACAAGGCATAGATAGGAAGAATAACTAAAATAGCGAGGCAGGTAAAGAAAATCAACATTGCTATGGTCGATATTCTATCTTTCATCTTTCTTGACTTCATATTATTTTTCCTCCTTATCGAAGGTTCCTGTTAATTTCAGCTGAACCAGATTAACAGTCATAACAATGACTAACAAGATAATACCTACTGCGCATGCATAGCCCATTGCTCTCTTTTCAATTCCCTGGCGATACAGATATCCGATAATGGTAAGTCCAATATTATTTGGAGAATTATTCCCTTTGAATATCATATAGCTTTCGAGGAACATTGACAATCCCGCATAAATACTGATCGTCAAAACATAAACTGTTGTTGGTTTTACAAGTGGAAAAGAAATCTTTTTAAATTGCTGCCACTTGCTTGCACCGTCAATAGATGCTGCCTCATACAATTCAGTTGGTATACTCTGTAATCCTGCCAGGAAGTATAGGATATTAACTCCTGTCCATCTCCAGCAGGCTAACAACAACATTGCAAAATAGCTTGTATTGACTCCTTTGAGCCATTTAATTGGTGATTTTCCTAACATCCCTAACAATTGATTTGCCAGGGAACTATCTGCCTCACCAAACATTAGTCGAAAAATAGTACCGGCAACTACTACAGAGGTCAATGCCGGAATAAAATAAATAGATTTAAATATTCCCGGTTTTTTCATCAGTTTGCTATTTAATAAACTGGCAAAAAGCATCGGAAACGGAATTAACAGAACCAGTGTACCTACCATATACTTCGTGCTGTTAAAAATTGCTTTTAAAAAAATCTTATCATTCATGAGTCTTGAATAATTTTTTGTTCCGACCCATTCATTTTTTAACACATCTTGAAAACTAAGTAATACACCATTACTAATTGGTGCGATCCAAAACAAAAGCACTGTAATTACAAAAGGCAAGACAAATACGTAAGGAGCTATTTTCTGCGAGTAAAAAACTTTTTTAAACATTTCATTCATACTCCTTTCAGGAATAAATAGTGAGATGCAGGTAGTATCCTGCCCACATCTCACTTTATAGAATACTGTGTTATCTAATTAGATTACTTTTTTATTGGAACTCATTTTCTAATGTTGCCTGTGACTCATCTAATGCTTCTTTTACATCCATTCCATTTTCAAAAATATTATTCAGAGTTACATTACAGAACTCGTTATTAATAGAAGGCCATTTTTCATCTGTTAAGCACTCAAGAGCACCAATGTTATCTTTAATTGCATTTAAGGAATCAAATGGTGGATTCTTAAAGTATTGAACAAATTGATTGTCCGGATTTTCTGTTAATTCTGTTTTACTCCAAACTTCTTTATTTACAGGATCAAATCCTAATACATTCCAAACTTCTTCATTTGATGTTTCAGACAGTTTGATATATGCCATAACTTCTGCTGCAAGATCAGCATTCGGACTGGAAGCTACAATTGCTGTTCCTGTTCCGCCGCCACCGATAGAAGCATATTCTCCATCTGTGGTATCCCAGACAGGTGTTGGAGCAATTGCTACTTTACCCTTTAAATCTGTCATATAATTTACGAAACGTGATGTTTGCCAGAAAGGCATGATCTGTACTGCATAATCCCCTGAATTATAAGCCGGATAAGCTTCTTCATTGTCAGGCTGTCCGCCAGGAACTACGCTGAATGCACCTGTGTCCTGCATTCCCTTGATGTATTCCAGTACTTCAACCATCTTATCATTATTTACTGCAAGATTGCCATCTGCATCCAGATAATTTCCGCCTTTTTGTGCAAGCATTAAGTTAATCATCCACTGTGCGGTTGTCTCAACTGTTGCAAAAGATTTACCTGTTGCTTCAAAATACTTTACACCTGCTGCCTTAAAATCATCCCATGTCTTTATGTCTTCATAGTTGATTCCTGCTGCCTCTAATAATTCCGTATTATAAAATGCAACGGTTGCACCTACGTGAGTAGGAAGTCCATAAGTCTTACCATCTTTTGAATAGATGTCAAGTCTTGATTGTACGATATTTTCCTTGTATGGTGCTATAACATCTGTCAAATCTCTTAATCCGATATCCCCTACCATGAAGGAAGGAAACTTACCAAGTTCGATATCAACAATATCCGGAGCACCTTCACCTGATTCAAGAGCCAGGGAAAGTTTATTATGCATATCATCATATTGCATATTACTTAATACTAACTTAACTTTTTTATCCGGGTGCTCTTCGTTCCATTTTTCTGCCATATCTGTGTAGAACTTCTGATGCAGTTCAATAAATGTCCATACATTTAATGTCGTAACATCATCACCTTCTACTTTCATTTCTGTTGTGCCAGCACCGTTTATTTCTCCTGAAGCTTCTGTTGTAGCAGCGTCTGTGGCAGCCGTATCTGTGGTTGAACTGTTTCCGCATCCGACTAACATGGATGCAACCATCGCAACACTTAATAATGTTGCCAATACTTTCTTTTTCATTTTGTAGCCCTCCATTTTACATTTTTTGCTTTATCATAAAAACAGGATTCCCTGTTTCTGATACAATTTAAATTTTTTCTTTTAACCATACAATCATCTCGCCTGTCTTACGATTACCCCAGTTGCAATAGGGAACTGCCCGGAATTCCACATCTTTAAGGATCATCTCCTGCTGCTTATATAATTCATTTTCTTTCCAGTCCTGCAAACTTACTTTTTTCCCCTTGCCCCATATGGTGAGAATTCCGCCTAACAGATCCGGCTCGTATTTTTCTATTAATTCTTTTTCGGTATCTACATA
>JAEWWQ010000423.1 GCA_023458855.1 Bacillota bacterium | reverse complement strand
GACTTATCACAATTCCAACCTTAGCCAGCAAAATTCTCCTCATTTACTCGCGTAAAAAAAGCAGACAAGTTGGCTTCGTCAATTTGCACATATACTTGCCAAACAAAAATTGATGCATAACATAATTTGATGAGCAACTGTATGAAGCCGCTGCTGCGTGCTGTATCTAAGCTACAGTTCAGCCTTTGATACCGCGAGGTATTTTTTGTGAGCGAAGGTCACAGAAAATCCGAGTTTTTCATGCGCGAAATGATACATTGTATCATTTCTGTGCATCATTTGTTGCTATGAAGCTGTAAGGCTGAATAGTAACAGTCCAAGCCGGAACGTGTTGCGAATGAACTATGTTGTGTATCAATTTTGTAGTATAGCTCTTGTGGAATCTCTTTCTACCAGTTCTGCAGAAAATATCTGGTGTCTATGCTCACTGCTGTCAGACAGCACTTTAAATATCAGTTTTACAGTGGCTTTTGCCATCTCTTCTATTGGCTGTCTGATTGTCGTCAGGGATGGATTATAGAATTTTCCAAGCTCAATCCCATCAAATCCGGCAACTGAATAATCCTCTGGGATCCTTTTTCCACTGTCCATAATGGCTTTACAGGCTCCAATCGCCAGCATATCTGATATAGCATATAGTGCGGTAAATGCTTCTCCTGATTCCAATAAAGATTTTGTTACCGTATATCCATTCTGCATGGAATATTGCTCCATGTCTGCGCGCATCGGGACTATCAGGTGTTCTTCTATGGGAATATGATAGTTCCGTAATGCCCTCTTATAACCCAGCAAACGTAGTTTACCAATACTCTCGTCTTCCGATACGGCCGAAAGAATAGCAATTTTTTTATGTCCGAGCTGAATTAACCTTTCTACCATTTTATAGCTTTCTGCTTCATCATCTACCCCAACAGAAGAATATTCATTGCGGTTCAGATTCTCAGGCGGTCCGCTGACCGTACTGAGGACATATGGTACCTGCAGTTTTTCGAGTTTCTCCTGCTGTTGAAAATATCCGCCCAGAAAAATAATTCCAGCTAATCTTTTTTCCTTTACCAGTTGTAATGCTACATCTATTTCATCCTCATTAAAATCTACATGGTGAAGAACCAAAGAATATTTCTTTTTCTTAATTTCTTCCTCCATTACCTTGATCATCGTTGTGAAGAACAGGTTAGACATGCCTTTTACCAGTACTGCAATTGACTTTGCCTCGGTTCTTTTTAGATTCCTTGCACTGTTATTAGGGATATAGCCGTTTTCCTTAATGGTATTCATAATCATTTCTTTTGTTTCCGGATTAATGTCCGGATGATTATTGATCGCACGTGATACAGTACTGATACCAACACCACATAATTTAGCAATATCCTTAATTGTCATTTCTTCCATGATCTGCTCCTCATCGACGTTTCTCTTTCTGCAATGGCAAAACCTCGAAAAAGCTTCCTGCTCTTCATCTCCTGACGCAGAGCCTCGAAAAAGCTTCCAGCTCTTCATCTCCTGACGCAGAGCCTCGAAAAAGCTTCGCTTTTACTCGGTCGCTTTGCTCCTCAGATATAAAAATATGAGATTTCGGATGCTAGCATCCGAATCTCTATTTTTATATCTGACTCTGCTATTTACGTACAATATACATTCTGCCGTATATTTTTGTCAATTTTTTTATTCTTTCGGCAAGGTTACTGTTCATATCTGTTGTGTTCATGCGCCACTTCCAGTTATTCCCTAATGTAGACGGTATATTCATTCTGGCAGTTTCATCTAATTCCAGATAGTCCTGCAATGGGATGATTGCCGTATCTGATACACTCGATAGTGCGGCCCTTATAAATGTCCACACAACCACATTTGCAGGGGTGTCATCTGCTATATCCAGATATTCTCTCGCAAATTTCTTATCTTCCCTATTCAGCTTTTTATACCAGCCGACTGTTGTATCATTATCATGCGTGCCAGTATATACAATACTGTTTTTGTTATAATTGTGGGGAAGGTAATCACTCTCTTCTCTCGAATCAAAGGCAAACTGCAATATTTTCATACCCGGATATCCTGTTTTTTTTACTAACTCAATCACGCTTTGTGTTAAGAAGCCAAGATCCTCCGCTATAACGCGCTTTTCGCCCATCGTCTTTTTCATCGTCTTGAAAATATCATAACCGGGACCCCTTTCCCATTTCCCGTGTTCTGCAGTTGCACTGCCATAGGGAATCGCATAGTATTCATCAAAACCTCTGAAATGATCTATGCGGACAATATCATACAGTTCATAGCAGTATGCAATACGCTGCATCCACCATGCATACGCTGTTTTCTTATGATATGCCCAGTTATATAATGGATTGCCCCATAACTGTCCGGTTCTGGAAAATGCATCTGGTGGGCAGCCTGCCACAGCAATCGGTGTGCACTCCCTGTCAAATTGAAAAAGTTCCGGATTGGCCCATGTATCTGCACTGTCAAATGCTACATAAATCGGAATATCTCCAATGATCTCAATATTTTTTTCATTTGCATATTTCTTTAATTTTTTCCACTGCACAAAGAACTCATATTGCTGGAACTGATAAAACTCTATTTCTTTCGCATACCTTTCTTTATAAGCACGCATTGCTTCCGGCCTGCGTTTTTTGATATCTTCATCCCACTCTGCAAAACTTTTTCCGTTAAAAGATTTTTTGACCGCCATGTATAGCGCATAATCATCTAACCAGAATTGATTCTTTTTTATAAATGCCTGGAATTCGTGTTTTTTTCCTATTTCACTCTTTTCAAATGCCTGATACAGTATTTTAAATCTTGATAAATATATTTTTTCATAATCAACCGTATATTTATCTTTGCCAAAATCATATCTATAGCAATCCTCTGCTGTTATATACCCTTTATTTACAAGTGTCTCCAGATCAATGTAATAAGGATTCCCTGCAAAAGTTGAAAATGACTGATAAGGGGAATCTCCATATCCTGTTGGTCCCAAAGGAAGTATCTGCCAGTAAGTCTGACCTGATTCATATAAAAAATCGATAAAACGATATGCTTCCTTGGAAAAACTGCCAATTCCATATTGTGATGGCAGGCTTGAAACTGGTAATAATATGCCGCTTCTTCTCATCGTCGCTCCCATCTGCTGCTCCCACAGCGCTACTATTCAGCCTTGCGGCTTCATAGCAACAGTTATTCATGGCTGAACTGTTCCTTCACAGCATCACCCTTTTACTGCTCCCGCTACAACGCCTTCAATAATGTACTTCTGACACGCCAGGTAGAACACTACGATTGGTATAATGGCTAATACTAATAATGCCATCATGGCACCCATATCTTTGGCTCCGTAGGAACCCACCAGATATTGCACCACGACCGGAATTGTCTTGTAATTTGTACTGACACCGATCACCAGATAAGGAAGTAAATAATCATTCCATATCCACATCGCATTTAAGATTGCGACCGTAATCGCCGTCGGTTTTAAAATTGGCATGACCACACCAAAAAATGTCTGCAGCGGTGTGCATCCATCAATCATTGCCGCTTCTTCGATTTCAATCGGAATTGATTTTACAAAACCACTGAACATGAACACAGAAAGTCCTGCACCAAATCCAAGATAAAGAAGTACCATGCCCCATGGGTTATTTAAATGTAACGAATTTGCTAATTTAGACATTGTAAACATTACCATTTGAAATGGCACTATCATGGAAAATGCAAACATATAATAGATAGCCGTTGTAATTTTCGATTTTACCCTAGTAATATAATAAGCTGTCATAGAGGTAAAAAAAAGAATTGCAAGTACCGAAAATATAGTGATAAATAGAGACCATCCAAAAGCAGTAAAGAAATTAGTCTTCTCAATACCGTTGGTATAGTTGGTCAGCTTTGCAAATGTCTCGGCTGTCGGAAATGCAAACGGATTATCACTGATATATAATTTTCCTTTAAAAGAGTTCAAAATAATAAAGAGGATAGGGACCATAAATACAACTACTAAAACACATAAAACAATAAATACAATTCTATCAGAGACTTTGGTATTTTGTTTTGCTTTCATTATTGCTCTACCTCCTTACTTCTTGTTGCGGCCAATTGAGAGATTGCAATTGTGGCAACGATGATAAAGAACATAACAGCTTTCGCCTGACCTACACCTTCAAATCCTGATCTGCCATAAAATGTATTGTAGATATCAAGTGCCATCATTGCTGTTTTCTTAGATGGTGCGCCAGCCGTTAATGCCAGGTTCTGATCGAATAATTTAAAACAGTTTGATAATGTTAAAAATAAACAAATAGAGATGGAGGGCATTACCATCGGAATTTTCACTTTTATTAAACTCTGCCAGCTCGTAGCTCCATCAATCTCAGCTGCCTCAAGCAAATCTGTTGGTACATTTTGTAATCCTGCAATATAAATTATCATCATATATCCAATCAACTGCCAGTTCATTAGTATTACCAGACCCCAGAATCCAAATCTCGCATTGGCAACTAATGTAGTTTCATATTTTACCAGTATTGCATTGATCATTGATTGCCAGATATAACCTAAAATAATACCACCAATTAAATTCGGCATAAAAAATACTGTTCTAAAAAGATTGGTGCCTTTGATTTTTCTGGTTAATAATAAAGAAAGCGCAAATGCAAATATATTAATTGTAACAATTGCGATAACCGCAAATTTCACGGTAAAAATCATAGCATTTAAAAAATCAGGTTCTGTAAAAGCCTTTATGTAATTTCCAAAACCTATAAAGGTTGCATTCGTAACTGTGGTAAACTTGCAAAAAGATAAATATAGTCCCATTACAAAAGGAACTACGAATGCAAGACAAAACGCAAGTAAAGTTGGCAGCGTAAAAATCGCAAAATATTTTTTTAATGTTTTCTGCATATATTTTCTCCTTTTCCATGAAACATCATTATCCTATATGCTTCATTATGATTATTTGATTCCCTCTTTATAGTTTAATACTATTTCGCATTTATTACAAAAATTTCTTTTATAAACGAGTGGAGATACTCATTACTCGTGTAAAAAGGTGAGAAGAGGTTTCCCTATCCTCACCTTTATT
>JAEWWQ010000422.1 GCA_023458855.1 Bacillota bacterium | reverse complement strand
GAACCGGAATGAGAGAGTTACCTTTCGGCTGTCACCGATGTTCATGGCAGTGGTTGCATTTTGCTTTTCTATGACAATTGGTGTATTATGGGAATTTTTTGAGTGCGGAATGGATCTTTTTCTGGGATTTGATATGCAAAAAGATACCGTTATACATAGTATTTCGTCGGTAATGCTGGATGCCTCGGGGAGAAACACGCCAGACAGTATTAAAAATATAGAGACTGTAGTAGTCAACGGAAAAGAACTGGGATTAGGTGGTTACCTGGATATAGGACTGCTGGATACGATGAAGGATTTGTTTGTCAATTTTATAGGAGCGATTACATTTTCCACGATTGGATTTTTCTATGTGAAGAGACGCGGAAAGGGGAAATTTGCAGGAAGATTCATACCAAGACTGAAGAAAAAGGAGGCCGATTTTCTGACAATTGTCAATGAACAGTGTGAGAAGAAATTTTAAGTGGCAAAAATATTGCTACTTAGAGCGGCGCGTAAAGTGGGCTGGTACGCAATTAAATTTTTGACAAAAGAAAAAGCAAGTGCAGAACTAAAAATAATTACAGAACAGACAAAGTGACCAACGGAATAAAAGACCAAAGACTATTGAAGTGGCAGGGAATAGTCTTTGGTCTTTTTGAATATATGATTAAATAAAGCAATAGAGGGTAAAGATATTTTACAAAGGATAATAGGAATTATTTGGAAAAATCAACAATTTAGGAATGGAAAAAAGTATTTTTTTGTACAAAAGAGAGAAGATACAATATTTTTAAAAAAAAGTGACCTTTTTGAAAATATTGGATAGTCTTTAATATTGTAATACTGCAGAAAGCATAAGCACATTAACAGAATTTATGCATAATTAATTTGTAAGAGGAAAGAGAGGAATTCGGGGAATGAGAAAGGGAATGAGAGTTATCGCTTTTGCAATGGCGTTCGTGTTGACCTTCACTACATTAGTAAGTGATAGTTCAATGCTGTCTGTTCGGGCGGAAGAGATGACGAGCGAATCTTCAGAAAGCGGTGACACAGTAGAGGCTGCGTCTTCTGGTAGTGAATCTGGAGAAAAAGTCGCAACGGAAGAAAAATCATCTTCTGACATCGTTGACAGTAATACAGCAACGGAAGAAGAGTCCTCACAGGAAGAAACTGAAGCAGTGAGCTCAGAGGAAGCTTCTTCGTCAGGCGAAGCTGAATCAACAGCAGAAGAAGTGACGACAGAAGAAGTGACGACAGAAGAAATTACAACAGAAGAAGTGACCACAGAAGAAGAAACAACCGAGGAAGTGAAGGAGCAGGTAGTTATTCAATATGAAGCTTCAGAGGGCGGTACGGTTTCTATAGATAAAGAAGAAGTATCCCTTGTGGACGAAGACGCAGTTGTGCAAGGTGCTACTGCCATCGCTGATGAAGGATATGAATTCGTTAATTGGACAAAAGATGAGATAGAAGTATGTACTTCAGAGTCTTTTGTACCGGAAAAAGAAGAGGCAACTTATGTTGCAAACTTTAAATTGAAGGAATTAGCACCGGCATTTAGTCAGGATGTTGATATGGGAGATGTCATTATTCACATCAAAGCTGAGGCAGGTGTATTTCCGGAAGGTGTAAAAGTAGCGGTCAATGAAGTAAAGGATACTGAGGAGATCAATAAGATTGAAGATGCAGTATCGGGTGAATTGGAGCAGGATAAAGATATTGCAAAAGCATTTTCCTATGATATTACTTTTTCAACAGACGAAGAGGATAATATTCAGCCGAAGGGTACTGTAGATGTTACTTTTGAAGCAGTAAACAAAACGGTTGATCAGGAATTGGCAGTATTCCATATGGATGATGAACTTTCAGATGCAGAATCTATGAAAGATCAGCTCCCGGGAGAAGAAAATCAGGTCAAGGTAGAAGCAGAGCATTTTTCCGTATATGTTGTTACCCTTATCGTAGGAACGACACAAACGGTTATTAGTGACCTTACAGTAAAAAGCAGGCTTACATTTTCTGAGTTCTTATCAAAGTATTTCAGCAATAGTGTTGATATCTCACGGCTCGATAAAGTTGCGAAAGACAGCTCAGCTGGAAAGATCAGCAGTAATACGAACGTGGTTGACTATCAGACTTATACCAGGGCAGGCTATTATAAATTAGATAACTACCTTAGTGTAGATGGTGTGGGTACCTCTTCTATCAGAATGAAATGTTATGATAGCAGTAATAATGTTCTTGCTACGATTACATGTACCATAAAAGTAGAAGAAAAAGTAGAGGTCATTCTATATGCCAATGGCGGAAGCTTTGCAGATGGTTCTGCTACAAAAGAGATTTTAGGTGGATATAATCAGAAGCTTACGCAGGAAGACCTTGCGGCGCCGACCAGCGCAAACGGGGCAACTTTTAAGGGATGGTATTATATTGCGTATGGGACTGATAAAGTAGATTTTAATGCAAATACGACTATTACAGATTTTTTAGTGTATAGTGTGGACTATCGACGATTGTATGATGGTAACTCCGGAAAAATCGTATTATATGCAGACTGGTCAGTGACACAACCTACAAATTGTGTTAGTGCGCCGACACAGCCTTCTACAGGCGGCTTAGATCCAGGCGAAGTAGCGGCACATAAGAATGCAGCCTGGGTGGACTATGATAATCGTATTGCAGCAATTACATTTGACCTGCAGGGGATTCCGATTAATACAGGTTCTGATGTTGTAATCGTAATGGATACGTCCCTTAGTATGGTACCGGACTATAATGACAACGGTATCGACAGATTGACAGCAGCTAAGACGGCAACCAAAAACATGGTGGATTCTCTGCTTGGAGATGCGAGCAAGAACAACAGGGTCGCATTTGTATCATTTGCAGGAAATGTGAACGAAAAGGCTAATTTCCAGACGAACGCATCAGCAGTAAAGCAGGTGGTAGAGGGAGCAAGAGTAGCAACAAGTACGAATTATAATGCAGCTTTACAGCAAGCATACCAATTTATAAATAATAGAAGCAGTAAAGAAAGACCGGCATATGTGGTATTTATCTCAGACGGAGCACCAAACACAGGAGGTGGATACACTTCTGTAAGAGACCAGCTAAAGAGGGTATCTACTATATATACGGTGGGCATTCAGATGTCATCAAGCAGCGTGTTATCGAGTCTTGGAACAGAGTATTTCAATGTAACAGACGTTACCAGTTTAAACTCTGTTTTGGCTAAAGTTGCGGCAAAGACTAAAATTGCAGGAACGAATGCAGTGCTAACGGATACGATATCGGATTATTTCGATCTGCTCAGCAGCGGTTCTTATACGGATGCAAGTGGGAAGACAGTGAATATTTCCCTGCCGGATGGAGCGACCACAAGCGGCAAGGTTGTTAGCATTGATGTGGGCAACATTATTGAAGATACGCAGTATGTGACTATTTATGTCAAGCTGAAGAGTGCATATACCAATACAAAGAGTACCTATCCGACTAATGCAAATGCATCATTATCTTTTACCAATATTAATAATGTAACAGAGAATAGAGGCGAAGAGGAGCTTGGCCGTCCTGAAGTATCTGTTGCAAGTGGTTCCATTACTACAAATTATGTACTTGTAGATGATCAGGGAAACTATATTAATAGTGAAGGAACAAAAGTAGCAGATGCTTATAAAGTAGTTATCAGCACAAGTAAATACGAAAAAGAAGGAAGCACCTCCTTAGATGTTTCCAAAGCTGGTATTACTTATAATGTTAGTCCTACTGCACCGGGAGGATACACACTATTCAGCAGTGCGGTTCAAAATGTTGTATTAACAACAGATGAACCGGATAAATCTGTTGAGTTCAAAGTAAAAGTGGCAAAGTACAGGCTGCACTATGACTATAACGGAGCAACTTCACAAGACACGACTTTTGATGGAATATATCAGGATAAAGATTATGCAACAGGAGCAAGAGTTCAACTTGCTACCAAAGCAGTTGTGGATGCTTCTAATTTAAAGAAAAGCGGATATATCTTCCAGGGATGGACATTAAAAGAAGGATCTGATTTATCTAACGCAGAATTAGTAACAAGCGTTATCATGAATCAGAATCTTACAGTCCGTGCGGTATGGACCCAGGATAAGTCAGATATTACAGTAACAGTAGCTGATTACAGTAAGATATATGACGGTACTGCAACACCAACGCAGGCAACGGCTAACGTGACAAGAGGTGCCTTACGAACCGGTGACAGTGTGTCGGCAACATATGCAGATACGATTACAGATGCGGGAATCAAACAGACAACTGCCTTAGTAGTGGTTACGGATGCTGCAGGAAATGATGTTACGGCTCAATATTACAATCTGACAATTGCATATGTAAATAGTGCAAATAAAGCAACTTTAGAGGTTTCTCAAAGGGCTTTGGAACTTACAGCGGGAAGCCAGACTTTTAAATATGATGGAACGGCACACAGCTATCATGAGTTTGAAGTTACCGGCAATACCAGTCTTGCCCCTGGTCAAACAGTGAAATCTCTCAACTATACGGGAAGCATTATAGCTGGAGATCCGGTTGATAATGTAATCAGTAATGCAGTTATTCAAGACCAAAATGGTAATGTGATAGCAGCAGATAACTATACCATCACTTATAAAAAGGGAGTTCTGACCATTTCAAAGGAAGCTGCTGATTTGATTCAGGTTTCTATCAAAGCAAATGATGACAGCAAAGCTTATGATGGAACTCCACTTAGCAATAACGGGTATACAATTTCCCAGAATGACAAAGCAATATTAGATAAAAATGGTGATAAACTCACTGTTATGGTGACAGGAAGCATTACAGAAGTTAAGGATAACATGGCAAATAATAATGCGATTACATCGGTAGTTGTGAAACATAATGATATTGATGTAACACAATATTATAAGTTAGTTCAGACTAGTGGTACCTTAACAATTAGTAAAAGAAATATTACAGTTGCTTCAGAAGATGCTACCAAAGAGGAGTATGATGGTCAGCCGCTTACCAATCCTTCCTTCTATGTAGTGGATTCAGTAAATACGGATGAAGGATTAGCAGCAGGGCAGGTACTTGCATCGGCTGAAGTAACGGGAACTCAGACAGAAGTAGGCTCAAGTGAGAATACGATTGCCAATGCTGTAATTAAATCAAGTAATGCGTCTGATTCAGTAGAAGTGACAGATAATTATAATGTTACCTATTCGGCAGGAACGCTTCTGGTAAAGGAAGGCGACAAGCAGGATATTACGATTGCAATCAAAGAAGCTTCCAAAGTGTATGACGGCACAGCATTGATGGCACAGGCAGAAGTAACAGGTTCCTTAAAAGGCACCGATAAAGTAACCGTTGATGCAATTGAAAATGAGTCGATCACGGATGCAGGCAGTGTGATAAGTAAGGCAACCTCCTGGAAGATTATGCGTGGTACTACAGATGTAACACAGCAGTATAATGTCATTATAAAGAGCGCAACGTTAACCGTTGAACCAAGAACAGTTACAGTTACGACAGAAGGTGCAAGAAAGATTTATGATGGTACACCACTTACGAATCATAAGGCTTCTTTTAAGCAAAGTGAATTATTATCAGGTGCAGCTTTGGCACCTTATGCATGGAGCGGAACGCAGACCGTGGTCGGAACAAGTAAAAACACGGTAACAACAGCTGTTCTTGTAAATGGAACGGTATCTGCTAACTACAAAGTGGAATATCAATATGGCAGCCTGACTGTTGTGAAGGCTAATATTGCAATCACAGTAAAAGCAAGCGATGCAGGTAAGGTCTATGATGGTACGGCATTGACCGCAAATTCTTTTGAGAATGTTCAGGGATTACCGGGTACAGATACTGTCAGCGCAACGGTAACAGGCAGTGCAACAAATGTATCTGACACAAAGAATGGAAATAATGTAATCAGCAATATTAAGGTATGGAACAATGGCATTGACGTAACGGAGAATTATAGGATTACGCCAAAGAACGGAACGCTTACGATTACAAAACGTCCGATAGAGATTACAGCAAATAGTAAGAGTGCAGTGTATTCAGGTAAAGCACTTACTGAAGGCGGATATACAGTGACGCCTGCAACACAGAGCACAGGTCTGATCAATGGCCAGAAAATTACAAATGTGACAATCTCCGGAAGTCAGACAGAGGTTGGCAGGAGTGAGAATAGACCAACGAGTGTGACGATTAAAGAAAATTTCAGGGATGTATCAGGAAATTATGAATTAAAGCCTCAGAATGGTACGTTGGAAGTTACGGCCAGAAAGATCAAATTACAGTCGGCAGATGCCAGCAAGGAATATGATGGTACTCCACTTACAAAGAACAGCTATACATTTGTGGCAGAGAACGGATACTATGAACTGGTGTCAGATCACAGTATAAGCGGAGTGAGCATTACCGGTTCCATTACCTATGCAGGAACTGCTCCAAATACAATATCTGTTGCTAATGTGAGGATCAAGGACAAAAATAACGCGGATGTAACAAAAAATTATACGATCGAGGCAATACCAGGTAAATTGGAAATTACCAATTATAATAAGAGAGCGTTAACAGTAACAGCTGAATCAGCTTCCAAAGAATACGATGGAACAGCGTTAACCGCTTCTCAGACTGCAGAAGTAAATGGAACTCTGGCGACAGATGACCATATTTACACGACGGTTTCCGGAAGTATCACAGATGCAGGAAGTACGCAAAGTACCGTTACCGGTCTTGTGATCAGACATGGAGGCAATAGCAGTACAACGGGTCAGGATGTAACAGCTTACTATAATGTTACCAGACTGCGTGGGACACTCACTGTAAATCCAAAACAGGTTACGTTTACGGCTGAATCCAAAAAGTTTGAATATGACGGAACAGAACATGTATGGCAGAAAGCTACCAATACCGGACTTGTCGGAGCGCATACTGCAAAGATAACATTCACAGATGACAGCAAAATAACATTCCCGGGAAAAACAGACAATAAGATTGCTTCTGTAGTAATTATGTCGGACAGCACAAGCAGTGCAGTTGATGTAACCAGAAATTATAAGGTAAGAGATTTTGTAAAGGGTGAGCTGCAGGTAGTGAATACCAATCCTGCAACAATCACAATTACGGCAAATGGCGCAAGTAAGGTGTATGATGGTACTCCGTTGTCAAATAGTGCAGTATCCTATGATGCAAGCCTTCTCCACCAGGGTGATGTTGTAAGAGCAGAATTGCCAAATACGATTACGGATAAAGGTGAGATTGTAAATACCTTCAAATCGCTTAAAATTATGCATGGTACGACAGATGTCACTAGTGTGTATCGTATAACAAAACAAGAAGAAAAACTGACAGTTTATGCCAGACCAATTACAGTTACGGCAAATTCAGCTACCAAAGAATATGATGGTACAACATTGACAGACAGCGGCTATACATGGACTCAACTGGATACTGTGAATGCCATTGGATTGTTAGATGGTCATACTGTAAGTGCCACGGTTGCAGGTCAGGCATTAAAGACAACAGATACCAGACAGGGCAATAACGCAATCAGCAATATCGTAATTTCAGACGCAGGTCACAAAAATGTAACGGCTAATTATGATATTACGCCTGTGAATGGCACATTAACGATTTTAGATGGAACTAAGAATACCATTACCATAACGGGAGCAACGTTATCCAAAGTATATGACGGCACCAAAATTGAAACCACAGATAGGAGCTATACCGTGGAAGGTACGTTAAAAGGAAACGATAAGCTGACCGTAAATGTGGATAAAAAAGAACTTGTAGATGTTGGCTCGAAGGAGATTACATTTACTTACAGGATCATGAACGGATCACAGGATGTAACGAAGCAATATAATGTTGTTCCAGTGAAGGGTACCTTACAGGTTACGAAGCGCCCTGTTACCGTAACAGCCACAAGCAGCTCCAAGGAATATGACGGAACAGAACTGACAGCACCTACATTTACCACAGAAAAATTTAATGCAGCAAATAACAGCGGTATTCTGCAGGGGGATAAGATTCAGGAAAGAACAGTTACGATTGCAGGAAAAATCATATTTGCAGGAACAGTAGATAACGTTATTAATATAAGGAATGCAAAAGTAATCAATGCAAAAGGAAAAGATGTAACGCAGAATTACGCCCTGATCGGTGTAAACGGAAAACTTACAATTAACAATACGAAGAAAATTCCGTTAACGATTAGTACGGCTCCGGCTGAAAAAGAGTACGACGGCAAGCCGCTTGTTCCAAAGGCATACACCCAGAATGGTTTATTGAACACAGATAAAATTGATACAAAGTCCGTGAGATATACCGGAACACGTACAAATGCAGGAGGAGAAGGATTACAGGAAGGAAACGTGATGCAATCTGCAATCAGAATCCTGAATGGTTCTACAGATGTAACAAGTTATTATAATATAACATGCGTTCCGGCAGATCTGGTCGTTTCTCCAAAAGCAGCTACCATTACAATTACTCCTTCGGAGCAGACAAAGAAATTCGGAGAAGCGGATCCAACATTCACCCCAATGATAAACGGACTGCTTAGAAGTGAACCGAATGCTCTGGGAGATGTGAAAGCAGTGAGGGCAGATGCAGATAAGAACAAAGAAAATGCAGGCTCGGAGATAGCAATCGTAGCTGATTATACAGAAAACAGTAACTACAAAGTATCTGTGGTACCAGCTAAATTAACAATTATCAATGCAGATATGGAGGTAAGTGTTAAGGGATATAACGGTACGTATGATGGTGATTATCACGGATTGGAAGTGAATGCACCGGAAGGCGCTACAGTGGAATATCTTCAGGAAGATGATACGTGGTCAACAACACCTGTCACATATGCAGATGCGGGAACTTACAGTATAACAATAAGAGTATCAAAAGAGAATTACAATACGGTAGAAAAGACGGAGACGGTTACTATAGCTCAAAAAGAGGTTGTTATTACGGCTCAAAATGCGACAAAAGTGTATGGTTCAGCAGATCCGGAATTTACGAGCGAGATCGAAGGCCTGGTAGAAAACCAGCAGATGACAGTATCCTATGTACGTGAGTCTGGTGAAGATGTAAAAGAAACGGGATATCTGATTACACCAAGTGTGGCTGAGGAAGATTATCCGAATTATCAGATTCACTATTCAGAACAACAGGGAGTATTAGAAATCACACCAAAGGTAATTCTGGTAACTGCAGTGAACAGCAGTAAAGTGTATGGCGAGGCAGATCCGATATTTGCATATGCGCCGTTAGCGGACGATGCCATTGTTAAGTGGAATGAGAAATCAGATGATCTGGGTATTACCATGCTGCGCGAAGTGGGTGAAAATGTTGGAACCTATAGGCTGACACCAAAGGTTGGAAATCGTAACTATATAGCGGAGGCAGTGAGCGCAGAATTTACAATTACCAGACGCCCGATTATTTTCACGGCCGCAAGTGCTGGAAAAAATTATGATAAAAACCCATTGACAGCCAATAGCTACTCTATTTCAGGCGATGGACTTGCAAGAAAAGACAGCGTGAAGTCAATTCTTGTGACAGGTTCAATTACGAAGGCAGGAAGCAGTGTAAATAGTATCGGTGACGCTCAGATTATCCATATCAGCGAAGACGGTAAAGAAGAAAATGTTACAGATAATTATGCAATCTCTTATGTAAATGGAGAATTAAGGATTTACAACAGAGACAGCGGCGGTGGCAATAATGATAATACGACTACCACAACGACTACAACGACAACACCAACTACAACTACGACACCGGTGGTAACACCGATTACCGTCATTCCGGCAGCACCAACTCCGCTTGCAGTAACACCAGCGGTACCGGCAGCAGCACCGAACAGAGCACCTGCCAATGTGACACCAGTCGCTCCGACACAGGTAACGCCGATTGAGGAGGAAGAAGTTGCAGCAGCCGATAAGGTACCGGAAGTAGCAGAAGAAAAAGAACCTGAACTAAAAACAATTACAGATGAAGATACAGCATTGGCTGTAGGTGAAAGTGATTGTTGGATTCATTGGTTGATCCTGTTAATTACACTTTTGTATACTGTTTATGCACTCATCAGAGCCTATGCGCGTCATAGAAAGATAAAAGAACTGCAGGAAGACGAGGAAACAGCAGAAGCAAATGCGTAATGCGGAAAGAAGGTAAATGAATATGAAAAAATTAGATTACGGAATGTTATTATTGTTCCTGGCTGCATTATTTATCATTTTCTTTTTTTGGAAATGTCATTATGATCCAATTGTCACAGTGCTGGGTATTTTAATTGCAGTCGTATCCGGGTTTACGACCCTGGTGCAGTATAGGAAAATAAAAGAATTGAGCAGCGAAGAAACAGAGTAAGAAGCAGAGTATTCAGGCTTCGAAAGAGCAGCAGAGCCGGCATGGTAAGTGCCGGCTCTTTTGCGTGAAAAATCAGGAACAGGTAGATTTATAATCAGTCGGTGACAGGCCATAATAATTCTTGAATGCTTTGCTGAAATAATTGTTATTGCTGTATCCGAGGCGGTCAGAGATCTCCTGGATCTGAAGGTCGGGCTGGGATAATAATTCCTTTGCACGCTCCATACGGAGCTTTAAGGCATATTCATAAATGCCGTATCCGTATTTTCGCTTAAATAATTTAGATAAGTATTCTTTTGAAAAAAAATATTTGTCACTGAACATAGAAATCTTAATATCCTGACAGTAATTCTGCTCAATGTACTCTTTGATAATGTCGATTGCCTCATTGGGCGAGATAATACTATCCTCTGGCAAAGGTTCTGCATCTGCAATATCATTTTCCAGATTTAATAACTTGATTGCTTTTTGTAAGGCGGCATCGAGTTCTTCTTCTACCACTGGCTTGAGAAGGTAATCAATTGCGCCTGATTTAATGGCTGCCTGTGCATATTTAAAATAATCATATCCGCTTACGACGATGTATTTTGCATTAGGAAATTCTTCTTTCGCTTTTTCCAGAAATTCGTCACCGCTCATAATGGGCATTTGCATATCTACGAATACAATATCGGGATGTAGTTCGCGCATGCAGGATAAGCCCTCCTTCCCGTTTGAGGCATAGGCGGGCTCCCGGATACCAAGGGAATGCCAGTGTCCAAGGGCCGTAATTGCTATGCGTACTGGATTTTCGTCGTCAATGATGAGTGCCTGATACATGTTTGTTACCTCCTGTCGGAATGGATAATGTGACTAATGTATAATGAGCGAGAGAACTTTCGACTGATAAGGATGCCGGATTTTCATATAGGATATGCAGTCTGCTGTTCAGGTTTAGAAGTCCGATTCCGAGATTTTTATCTGTGATCAAATCTTTGTTTTTAAAAGAAGCATTCAGTTCTTCCAGTTGTTCCTGTGAAATACCCGCACCATCGTCTCGGACTCGGATAAGCAATATATCATTTTCAACAGAAATTCTGATATAAATACTGATTTTATCGACATCTCTTCCGATACCATGTGTAATGGAATTTTCTACCAAGGTCTGAATACTGATTTTGGGAATCATGATATTCAGTGTATCTTCATCAATATTCCACTCATAGTTCAGATTGCTCCCAAAGCGAAAATGCTGTAATGATAAATAATCATTTACATATTTGACTTCCTGCAATACCGTAACAAAATCCTCCTCCTTTATGGAATAGCGGAGCATGGCCGCCAGTGCCGTAACCATGGAATTAATATTAGGCTGCTTGTTGATGATGGCTTCGGAGGAGATCGCCTGCAGCGTATTGTACAGAAAATGAGGATTCAGTTGCGCCTCCAGCGCAGTCAGTCTGGCAGTTTTTGCATTGATTTCTGAAATATAGTTTTTCTTTATCAACTCATCAATATGATAAATCATAAAGTTAAAGTCATGAGCAAGATTACAGATTTCCAGACTTCCGCCAATATCAGTGGTAGTGGTAAAATTACCATTGCCCACCTTACGTAATCTGTGTGCCAGCGTAGAGAGTGGATTTGTAATAAGCCGAATAAAGATAAATACCAATATGGTGGCAAGAGAAATAGATACAAAAGCAAGGAAGAAACTAAAGTTTCTGGTAGCACTTATCTGTTTATCCAGAGCAGCTAATGGTTTAAAACTGAATATTGTATAGCCATGCAGAAGGCTTTTGTTGTAAACAGCAAGATAGGGAGTCCCTTTGATGTCAATATTAAAGCTGCCGGAGGGCAGATCTGTTAAATACGGAACTGCTTCCTGTAAAAAACCATGATTAATAATCTTACTATTGCCATAGAGAAGCCGGTTGTTCTCATCAATCATACAGAACAGCTCATCAAGATCATTATGATTCTTGGCAATCGAATCTATATAAGAGTTGTCAAAGGTCAGTTCTACTATGGCAAGCGGTTTCTGATCCTCGATCCGTATGATAGTCCTATAATAAGTCATAAAGATATCCGGATCATCGGAAGGTTCCATGGAGCGGTAATACGGTTTCTTTGTGAACACATCATAACCCGGCAGTGCAGCAACGTAATTATCATAAAATGTCTGCACCTTATGTTTGTCTGAATCAATGGCATAATTATCGGCTTTGTTCAAGAGAAACAGACGATAGGAAATAAGATCATTTCTGGAATCAAAGTTACTTCGCAACAGACCTTGAATATAGCTTTTATCGCTATAGTCAAGTGCAGTATGGGAACTGATGGACTGCATGAATGAGGTGTCGTGGCGCAGAAGCAGGGAATAGCGGCTGATTTCTGTAATATAGGAGTCCAGATTCTGTGTTTCCAGGTTAAGAAGTGTCGTAGTGGTCTGGATCTGCTGCTGTTTCATGGCGCTGCTGTTACTTTTATAATTATAGGTAATAATAGATATAATAATAAGTGTAAATATGATGCTGATCAATGCAAGTAACTGTGTTTTAAGTGAAATTTTACAAACACGTTCGTACACTTTCTTCTTGTATGCTGAGAATGGCATGGATACCCTCCTTTTTTCTTAGAACATAGTATCATTTTAGCACATTGTTTTATATATAGCATCTGCAAGTTGTATGTTTTTTACCACCAACTGTTCATAAAAGTACATTCTAAAGACAAAACGTATACTATATAATGAAAAT
>JAEWWQ010000421.1 GCA_023458855.1 Bacillota bacterium | reverse complement strand
ATTCTTCTCTTTTGATAACACCTTCTTTAAAAATACGTTCTAATACTTCACCGATCTGATCTTCATTCTGATATACCGATGCACAGTCTATCAGACGATAGCCGCTTTTAATTGCGCCATAGACTGCTTCTGACACCTGCTCTGGATTATACTTATCTGATCCGAATGTTCCAAGACCCACTCCAGGCATTTCTGCACCTGTATACAGCACTCTTTTTGACACCAGTGCCGGATCCACGAAATTACTCATATCTGTCCTCCTCTATTTCTTCTTTAAAAGCTTATTCAAATGTAACAGCTACTTTACCGCAATTTCCGCCAGCCATAAGCGCATATGCCTCTCCGGCTTTTTCTAACGGGAATTCATCTGTAATCAGCTCTTCCGGATGAATGTTCCAGCGTACCAGGCGTTCTACCAGTTCTTCCATTCTCCAAAGAGAGGTTACCCATGAGCCATAAATTGTCTTCTGTCCGTGAATCATATCAGGACTCGGATTCAGTGTAACTGTTCCGCCTTCGCCTACAAATGCTATTTTGCCCCATTCGCGCGTTGCTCTTACTGCCAACTGTCTTCCCGGATCCGCAGCACTTGCATCAATCGCACGTTCCACACCTTTTCCACCAGTCACTGCCAAGATTTGTTCCAATGTATCAGCGCCCGGTTTGAACACATGATTTACGAGACCTAATTTTTTAGCCAGATCAATACGATAATCATTCATTTCAACACCAATCAGTTTATTTGCGCCCATTGCTTTTGCAAGCATAAGTGCAGCTAATCCGACCGGTCCAAGTCCTGTTACCAATACGGCATCATTACCACAGATACCAATTTTTTCAATTGCTTCATATACCGTACCGAATCCGCAGGCAACCTGTGCGCCATCTTTATAGGTAAGCTCATCCGGCAATGCAATCAAGTCTTTTTCATCTGCTAAGATATATGGTGCCATTCCTCCATCTCTCTGCCAGCCATATGCTTTTCTGTGTTCGCTGGTACAAGAGATATAGTATCCTCTTCTGCAATCATTGCATACACCGCAGCCGGAAATATGATAAATAATAACTCTGTCTCCTTTTTTAAAGCGTTTCAATCCTTCTCCCACTTCTACGATTTGTCCGCATGGTTCGTGTCCTGCGATCATTCCCGGAATATATCCTTCCGGTCCTTTTCCAACATGCTCTCTGTAAATACACCGGATGTCGCTTCCGCAGATCGTGGTTGCTTTCGTCTGCACTAACACTTGACCAAAACCCGGTGTCGGGATATCAAACTCTCTTAATTCCACTGTGCTGTTTCCTGGTAAAATTGCTCCTGTCATCTTTGCCATTGTAATACCCTCCATTAAAATATTTTCTTGTAAAATCCAACTCGATCATTGATTTCATTATATCTTTTTCCCATTTTTTTATAATACATTTTCTTGACATTTCAATACTTTTTATGTCGTGTTATCGCATATTTCAATTGACCCTGTTCTAAAAATCTGTTACGCTCATATCAGATTTTCTACTAAGGGAGGTTTTCGTATGCGCACCAGATATACGGATTTAAATATCCACTTTTCTATCGGAAATTATGCTTTTTATGCACTGAATATTGTGTTCGAACGTTTCTTACGTTCCATTCCGCTTCACAGCCACAGCCGCAATAGTTATGAGATTCATTACATTCCTTACGGACACGGAAAAGTCCGTATCAATAATATCAGTTACGAAGTAATGCCTAATACCCTTTATATTACGGGACCGCATATCGAGCATGAACAAACACCTGATAAAAAAGATCCTATGACTGAATACTGCATCTATCTGAAACTTGAAAAAAAGTATACCTCCTACAACAGGCCGGAAAACGAAGACTTCGTATCCTTATTTGAAAAAACTTTTTTTTGGTACGGGCAGGACACACAGAATATCTATTCCGCACTGCAGTCTATATTCTATGAGCTGGAGCACCAGCATACCGGATATATGACTGAAGTGGAGACACTGTTACAGCAGCTCATCGTAAAACTGATTCGTAATTATGAATACAAAAATACCGAACAAGTTCGCCTGGAGGGATATAAGAAAGGATCCAATGTGCACTTTGAACCCTCTAATCTATTTGATCGTAAATATATTATTATAGAAGAAAGTTTTTTATATGAATACAAAGACCTGACTCTCGAAACACTTTCTGCCCGCCTCGGCCTTAGTCCAAGACAAACGGAGCGCCTTCTAAAGGAGCACTATGATAAAACTTTTTTGCAGAAGAAATCCGAAGCCAAAATGTCAGCTGCTTTACTTCTGCTTGCAGATAATTCTAACAGTATCACCCAAATTGCCAATCAGCTGGGGTATTCTTCTGTAGAACACTTCTCAACCGCTTTTAGGCGGTATTATCAAAAAAGTGCCCGTGCATATCGCAATGAACAAAATGGAACTTTATAAAAACAATCGACAACACTGAACTATTCTAAATGAAATACCATTGGTAAATCCACGCTCACCGGGCTGTTATCCGGATTGGTTTCCATAATGTCCGCCATATAATCCCACCATTTACGGTTAATCGCTGTGTCTGCACCCTTTACCCAAAGATCCTCATTTTCTATTTCGATATACCCAAACAATGTTGAGGTTTCTTCATCTAAAAATATACTGTAATTTTTTCCTCCGTGCTTATGTATCATCTCTTTCATTTCCGGCCAAAGTTCAATATGTCTTTTTACATATTCCGCCTCTTGTCCTTGGTATAATTTCATTTTAAATCCTTTTTGCATATCATCATTACCTCCTTTTTACATACCATTAGGGTGCCGCACACTCTTCTTACGACACCCCATTGGAAAAATTAAATTTTTATAATTTTGTTACCCATTCCGCCATATTTTTCTTATAGAATACGTATGGCACACCTGCAAGTACTGCTGTACCGCCATCTCCATTGTCATATGCTTCGTACGTGGTTGCTTCATAATCACGGAATGCCGCCATATCAAAGGAAGATCCCACAGAACCATCAAAAGTACCATCAATCGTTGCTAATGTAGACGCTGCTGAAACTGCTCCCAGATGAATAACATCCCACAACATCATATATGGGCAAACAGAATCAAATGCATTTGCATCAGCACTTGCCGGCATAAAGGACTGCATTTCAGACGGTAAGCCAAGTCCTGTTAAGCGAATCTTACTATTTGCTGATTTTAAGCATTGTCCTGCTGCTGCAATGCCTACTGTTGTTGGAGAAATAATACAATCAACTTTGTTTTCCGCTATAAACGCCTGTGCCTGTGTAGTGGATTCTGTCAAGTCATCATTTCCATATTTCTTATCAAGTTCCGGATTTACTTTTCCTGTATAGCAGGAATCCTGTAATTCTTTTTCCATAGCAGCGATCCAACTGTTTTGAACTGGTGTATCAATAGAAGCAGAAAGAACACCAAGAACAATTTCATCTCCAGAGTAATCAGCCAGACCTTTTTCTACTGCTGCTTTCATATCTCCATCTTCCGGATAATCAACGCCCAATGTAATCAATACGGCAGCCTGAACCAGATAAGAACCGATATCCTGTGTTTCTGCCTGATTTACATGAGTAACACGATAATCTGCATTTGCAGCAGAATCAATGGATGTAATCGGAATTCCTGCTTCTTTTGCTTTCTTGAATACTTCATCGTATCCTGCATCTCCATTAGTTGAAATCGTAATAGATGCTACCTTTTGTGTAATAAGTTCATCCAATAATTGTACCTGCGCTGCAACTGTTGTTTCTGCCGGACTCTTATATACTGCTTTTTGTCCCTGTCCCTCCATATATTCCTGAAAACCTTCAAACATCAAATCCCCAAATGTATTACCTGTTGATTTGAACATAAATACATGTGCGCCTTCCAGAGAATCGGAGTCACTACTCGTTGTAGCAGCAGCCGTATCGCTTCCTGTCTCTTTTGTCGTGTCCGTTGCCGGAGCAGTCGTTGTTGTAACTCCTCCACATCCGACCAGTGAGCCCCCTACCAAAGCCACACTAAGACCAATTGCCAGTAACCTCTTAAACTTTGTCATGTCTTCATCCTCCATACCTTTTTATAGTTTTTATATAATCAGCATCTTGTACTGTTTATACCACCCACATAGATTAGCTAAGCAACCTTGCCTTGACTTTTTTCTGATTTTCTTTTATCTCTGCCTTTAACTCAATTGTCTGTTCTTTACATTTTTCTTTTATCATTCTAATCTTTTCCTGATACTTGTTGATTTTTACTGCCCTTTCCTGTGCAGAAAGCTTACTATCCTTCTGAACCTCCACGATCATATGTTTCAAGGTTTTCACTTCATCCGCTGCCTTCAGGTTAACTGCCTCAATATTTTTATTATTTGCATAAAGACATTTCAGACGAAGATTGCAAATCAATTGCTTATTAATATTGGGAATCAATACTGCAATGATTAATATGATACCCGTAAGAATCTTTCTTGAGTTTGCATCTACTCCCATCAGCCCAAGCGTATATGCAAGGAAAGCAATAATCAATGTTGAGATGACTGGACCATATACCTTTCCTTTTCCACCATTGGTAGAAATCCCTCCAAGAACACAGATGGCTATTGCATCCATTTCATACCCAGTTCCCATAGTCGAACTGACACCTCCGCCCATTCTTCCAACAAAGAAAATAGAGGCGATTCCACACATGATTCCCATTACAATAAAGACAATCATCTTCGTGTGTTCTACGCTAATGCCGGAATAAGCAGCACAGGTAGGATTATTTCCGATAATATACAATCTACGTCCAAATGTAGAGCGATGCAGTATTACCATAAACACTGCTGCTATCAACAGGTAACAAATAAGCGAAATTGGAATCCCGAAAATATTAGTCCATGCGAGCTGTGTATAGAACACTGGAAAATTCTTAAGTACATTTACATCCAGAATAATTTTTACAATTCCACGAAACAACATGGACGTTGAAATTGTCACGATAACAGCTGGCATCTTGATATATGCAATCAGATATCCATTGAAGGCCCCACATGCGCCGCCTGCCAGAATTCCTGCCAGAACACTTAGCACCACAGGTAAACCGGCATCCATGCATAACCCCGTTGTCATGGATGCAAAGATCATGGTTGCTGCAATAGAAACATCAATATCACCTAGTAATAATACAAAAATCATTCCAAGAACTAATGGCGACACATCCATTCCCGATTGAATAATCGCTTGAATCGTACCTGCTGTGAAATATAACCCAGGTCTCATAACAATTAGAACCAGATTGATCAGAACTAAAATATAAACCAGTATCATTTCCCATCTTACTAGAAATTTAGATAATACAAATTTTTCTTTTACCGCCAGATCTCTGGCAGCTGCCTTTGATTCTCCACTCATTATATTAAAGCCCCCCTTTCTTTCAGCACACGTTTCTCATTCAGATGCATAGTAAAGATATTGATTGCTACTGCAACAATAATGATGCCACCCTGAATCGCATCCTGCCATACACTTAACCCTGGCAATAAGCTGATGAAATAGGTTATTACACTCATCATCAGAACACCAATAATAACTCCGTCAATTTTTCCTCTTCCGCCCGTGATACTGACTCCGCCCAAGATACAGATTGCTATTGCCTGCAATTCATATCCCTCGCCCATTCCGTAATAACAGATTGCATAGTTTGCGGTATATAACATACCCGCTAATCCAGCCAGAGCTCCGCATATAGTAAATGCCATAAAGGTTACTCTTGCCTCCCTGATACCTGCTATATTGGAAGATTCCTTATTAGTTCCAATAGCATAGATTCTTCTTCCCGGAAGCATGTAATTAAGAAATATACCAGCAGCGATAAATACAAGAACCGTTATCCACAATATATTATAAATTCCAAGAATCCTACCTGTTGCAAAGGAAAGGTAGCCTTGTGTGAACTGATGGGGAAACCACCAGTTACCACCTGATGCCAAAAATGCGATTCCTCTGTAAATGTACATTGTTCCCAGCGTTGCTATCATCGGAACCATTCGTAAATATCCAACAATAAAACCATTAATTGCTCCGCATATGATACCAATTCCGATTCCAAGCAATACCCACAGAAAAGCTGGTACATCTGTATGACTGCTCATCAAAGAGGAACAGACAACTCCGGAAAGGCTAAGGGTAGATGCTACCGAAAGGTCGATACCGCCGGCAATCAGCACCAGCATCATTCCCACTGCCAGCAACGCATATACTGCATTGTTCTGGAGCATATTTAAAACAGAATTCAATGAGTACATGGACGGTGTAATAACTGCTGCCACCAGGAGCAGGATCAGAAATCCAAGCAGTAACCCCGTATTTCTTGCGCCCAAAATTCTTTTGACCAATGTTTGTTTTTCTTCTTTCATGCCTATGCCTCCTTCTGTTTTAAAGAAGCTTCCAGGATCATTTCCTGTGTCGTACCTGCTACATCAAAATTACCTGTGATACGCCCCGACTTCATTACTACGATTTTATCTGCCATTCCAAGTACCTCTGGCATTTCTGAAGAAACCATGATGATGGCATATCCATTTGCTGTTAATTCATTCATAATCTCATAAATCGAATATTTTGCTCCGACATCAATCCCCTTCGTAGGTTCATCCAGTATCAGAACCTTCAGATCACAGGAAAGCAATTTTGCAAATACAACTTTCTGCTGATTACCACCTGATAAAGAAGATGGCGGTGCGCTAATGTCTTTTGCTTTTAGCTGAATTTTCCGACATAGTGAAATTGCATTCTCCATTTCCGCCGCTTCATCCAAAATCTTTCCTTTCGCGAATTTGGTCATAACAGCTGATGACACATTCTGAAAAATAGGTAATTCGTTAATCAATCCCTGGATCTGACGGTCCTCCGGCAATAACCCGATCCCATATTTTAATGCATCAATCGGCGATTTGATTGTAATTTCTTTTCCTTCCAGACTGATTTTTCCACTGTCTGGTGTCATGATTCCAAAGATACTTTGACATACTTCCGTACGTCCCGCTCCTACAAGTCCCGTAAGTGCCAGTATTTCTCCCTTCCGCACTTCAAAACTGACATCTTTAAAATAACCTTCTTTTGATATATTTTCGACTTTCAATGCAACTTCCATCGGTTTTGCTGTTTTTTTCGGATACATCTGACTGATTTCACGCCCCACCATTTCCGCAATTAACTTCTGATTGGAAATCTTATCTACATCCCAGCACCCTATGTACTGTGAATCCCGAAATACCGTAACTCTCGATGCCAAGCGATACATATCTTCAAACTTATGTGTAATGAATATAATGGATACACCTTCACCCCGCAGTCTTTCAGCTATCTGATATAATTCTTCGCATTCTGTCCGAGTTAATGATGCTGTAGGTTCATCCATAATCAGAATTCTTGCATCTTTGGAAAGTGCTTTTGCGATTTCGACCAGTTGCTGCTGTGCAACGCTTAAAGTTCCCATCGCTTTTCTAACATCAATTTCTTTACTGAGTGGTTCTATCAGTTCTTTTGCTCTTTGATACATCATCTTCCAGTTGTAAAGACCACATTTATTTTTGATTTCCTGCCCCATAAATATATTTTCTGTAACCGATAGATCCGGAAATGCTGTTACGTGCTGATAAATTGCTGCAATCCCCAATTTGGCTGAATCAGCTGTACTTTTCAGACAGATTTGTTCATCTTCCAGGAGCATAACTCCGCTGTCTGGCTGATGTACCCCCGTAATTACTTTTATAAATGTTGACTTACCTGCACCATTTTCTCCCATGAGTGCATGTATTTCGCCCTTTTTCAATTGAAAATGAACACCATTTAAAGCTGTAACTCCTCCAAAGGTTTTAACTACATCTTTTAACTCTAAGATATAATCACTCATACCATTTTACCCTCTTTCCTTTCCTGCTGTTTTCCTATTTCGTCCGCATTTATAGTTTCACTATACTCAACTTTTTTCTCCTATCAATATCAAATATTGTTTTTTCAATATCGTTTCTTGCTATTTTGAGCACTTTTGATATAATGAATATTGTAATTTGTATTTTATTAGTATTTTTTTACGTTTTATAAGATTGCTCTATCTTTATGTTTGTTTTTTTAACCATTATGTGCTTTTTAAAAGGAGGTTTTAGTGTGATATTACCTAAATTAATTTTACCAAATGAATTTGAAAAAAAGTATAATATAATGACTCCGCAGATTGAAAGTCTGCCCTTTTACATAAAGGAATACGGCTATTGTTCTGAACGCAAATTCACGCTTGGTAATCACAATAATTATTCCGATTACCTTTTGCTTTACTCCGTGTCCGGTGTAATGCGTTTTACCAAATCTCAGACCACTCAGTATGTACATCCCGATCACATTGTTGTTTCTTCTTGTAACACGCCTCTTACTTTTACCAGAGTCAGCAAGGATTGGACTTTTTTCTATATTATTATAGGCGGAACAAATGCCAAGCTTTACTATAATTCCATTCGGACCAGTTCCTGCCTCTATGCCACGAATCAGTTAAGCAGACTTTTAAGTCTGTTCCTAGAAGTCTATTCTCTGGACCTTATGAAAAACATACAGAATAATATGAAGGCAAGTCTCCTGATTCATACTATTCTTTATGAGTTATATGTAATTCTGGATGATATTTTAAAAACCAAAAACATAACACCAGTACAGGAAACGATTGTTAATATGACTCTGAAATATATCGAAAAAAATTATAAAAATAACCTTGATATTGATACAATCTGCAATGAAGTAAGTTTCTCGAAATATTATTTCTGCAAATTATTCAAAGAACACACCGGTTATACCATTCATCAATATATCAATGAGTACCGCATTAACAAATCAAAAGAGCTCCTTACGTATTCCAAGCTCTCCATCAATGCAATTGCAACCAGTGTGGGCTTTAAAAATACATTGACTTTCAGTCGTAGTTTTGAACGCGCGACGCACATGACCCCTACCGAATACCGCAAATATTTTTAGCAATGTGCACGCACATTTTCTCTCCTCACCACTCGCGTAAATTTAAAAAACGTGGATATGCATACCACGTTTTTTATCATAAAACATACTTCTATATTCGTTTCAACAATACATCCTTTTCATATTGCTGTACTTCCCGGAACCATTCTTCCCTTACAGGTACTCCCTGCAGTTCACAGAAATAATTCCATACATCTCCGAAAGGATATGTCTTTACTTCCTCCTGGAGCATCATTGCTTCTGTCAATTGATTGGTATCCTGTAATTCTTTTAATTTCTTATTCGGAGAAAGCAGCGCATATAAAAATGCTTTCTGCATGTTCCGCATACCAACGACCCATGCGCTGATGCGGTTAATGCTTGCGTCAAAATAATCAAGTCCGATCAGTACTCTGTCTATTGCATCGTTACGAACAATCTCTTTTGCAATTTCTTTGGTTTCATCATCAAACAATACAACATGGTCACTATCCCATCTGACCGGTCTGGTCACATGCAGTGCAATCTTATCCGCAAATAAAAGCATGGAGGATATTTTATCGGATACTACTTCGGTCGGATGATAATGTCCGTTATCCATCAGACTGATAATTCCATTTTTGGCTGCATAGTTAACCGTAAATTCTGCTGAACCAACCGTATAAGACTCCAAACCAATTCCGAACACTTTTGATTCCAGACATACAAGCACTTTTTCCTTGTCATAATCCATGGCTAATATCTTATCTAACGAGTCTTTAAATCTTGCTCTCGGCCCTATGCGGTCTGCCGGGATGTCTTTATAGCCATCCGGAATCCAGATATTCATGGCACACGGCACTCCCGTTTCCTTCGCAAAATATTCAGAAATCCGAATACATGCCTTGCAGTGATCGATCCAGAATTTTCTGGTTCCTTCATCCGGACTTGATAAGGATAAGCCATCTTTCATCCTTGGATGGGAAAAAATAGTTGGGTTAAAATCTAATCCCAGTCCCCGCTCCTTTGCAAAAGTCACCCATTTTTCAAAATGCTTTGGCTTCAGCTGATCTCTGTCTGCAAATTCGCCTTCCTCAAAAATAGCATAGCATGCATGCAGATTGATCTTATGTTTTCCCGGTATCAGACTCAATGCCTTGTCAATATCTGACATAAGTTCCTGCGGGGAACGTGCTTTTCCCGGATAATTACCAGTCGCCTGAATTCCTCCGTCGAGTGTTCCTTCATGGTCAAATCCTGTTACATCATCTCCCTGCCAGCAATGCATAGAAATAGAAATTTTCTCTAATGCTGCAATTGCCGCTTCTGTGTCGACTCCAATTGCCTGGTAGATTTCTCTTGCCGACTCATATCTTTGTTTTGTTGTCATTTTTCTAATTCCTTTCTCTTTTTATTGATATTCTTTAATCTCGAAAGATTGGTACACACATTTTCTTGCTTCCTGAAGTCCTGCAAATTCTCCTTTTTGAATCATTTGGGCCATCAGATTGCCTATTGCAGTTGCTTCTCCCGGTCCGGCGTAAATAGTTCTTCCTGTCTTCTCTGCCGTTAACTGATTCAGGTAGGTTGCATTCGAACCACCGCCAACAATATGTATCGAAGTAAATTTTTTCCCTGTCAGCGTTTCAATCTCTCTTGCTGTATCTGCATAGCTTTCGGCAAGGCTCTGATAAATGACAGCAGCAATCTCTCCCACGGTAGCCGGCACTGTCCGACCGTTTTTCCTACAATATGTCTTAATTTCTTCTGTCATATTTTCAGGTGCCAGGAAGCAATCATCATTGACATCCACACGGGATGGAAATTTCTTTTCCATCTCTGCCATAGCACAAAGCTGCGCAAAAGAATATTGATCATTAAGCTCATGCCTTACGGACTGAATCATCCAGAGTCCCATTATGTTCTTCAGATACCGGAATCTGTATTCATAGCCTCCTTCATTGGTAAAGTTTCTTTCCATGCTCGCCTTATTGCAGATTGCCTCTTTATTTTCAATTCCCATCAGCGACCAGGTTCCCGAGCTGATATACATACATTGTTCCTGCAATGTTGGCACTGCCATAACTGCTGATCCTGTATCATGTGTTGCCGGAAGAATTACATCACAGCAAAATCCAACTTCTTCCTCTATTTGCTTCGTTAATCGCCCTGCAAATGT